>NZ_BAABJX010000004.1:0-112405 GCF_039543525.1 Algivirga pacifica | reverse complement strand
AGGTATGCCTTTTTTCGAAAATCAAATTTTTGAAAAAACTCTAGGAATACGGGGTCTGAAACAATAGATGTTTGTATAGATTTCTTCACACGTAAGCATGACTCTATATTTATACCCTGAATTTTCATATGATTTAAAGCTTTCATAAAAGTAAGCTTCACCTGTTTTAACAATACATAAATTAATATACGAGGGTGTTTTAGTTTCGACATCAGTTACTGATTGACTATACAGGACAGTAGGAATCAATAAAATTAATGTGCTAATTATTTTTTTCATTTTCTTGTGTAGCCTTTACATTATTCATCAATTTTTTCCAACTCTTTTTTAATTCTTGCCAATTTTTACGTATTTCTGCTCTTTGTTGTTTACGCAATTCCTTCTCTGAAAGAATTTCAAAATCTTTTTCTTTTGGTATATTCCTTTCTGAACTATCGTGATCTTCACTATCACTAAATGTCAAGTGGATATGACCATCATCTTTATAAACCTTAGAATATTCAATTCCTAACTTTTTAGCTTCTTCAATAATCATATCATTAGTTATTTTACCATCTGCATCATTGGTTAGTCCAAAATCAATTGCTCTAGCACCCTCTTCAACAAGATGCCTTGAAGATTTAGCTGATTTAGATATATGACTATGATTTGATAATGAATATATTTTGCCATCCTTTTTATATCTATCTCCTCCAGTAATGGTTAATGTAAAAGCTTTCGAGTCAACACCTGCTCTTTTAGCCAAAGCAGCATTCAATTTCCCCATTTTTTTAATTAAGCTCTTATTATTTAAAACTAAATTATTAGGATTGACAATCTTTCTACCGTCTGGGTCGATATACTTTATTGGATTATTAGCTGTGTAATTGTATGGTGACAATAAAAAATATTTCTCAGCCAACGGATCCACCCCGAACCATTTACCCACACCCGGATCATACATTCTTGCGCCGTAGTCGAGCCAACCCAACTCAGATTGCTCCTCCTTCCCATTATAAGTATACTTGAAACCCGTACCCGCTCCAGCACTCAAAGAAGTGATATTCCCTCCGTATGGACGCCCTATGAACTCCCCAAATCCACCAAAAAAAGAACGAAAAAGCTGCCTCATTTCATCAAGGCACACAAAAAACATGGCAGGAAAATAGTGATTTTCTGTCAAGGGGTTTTAATTGCTTTCTTCCAACTGGATTTGAATAAGAATTACCTCCAGAAGATAATTAAGCCCATTAATGAGTTTAGCTTACGCCATTACCATGCGCCATTGACTCCACGCCCTATGTGACCTTACTCCAGAAGTACTTCCCTGCGATTAAATCCGTAAATAGGTTTTATGGGATATTCCCAATTTCCTGGATAGTTAATGTAATCTACAGTGGAAGGGTGCAATTTTCTTTAAGTTACGAAGGATGTAAAAAAAGTACTAAGGTTTCTTGAGAAAAATATATTGGTAGTCGGAGCTGCCTGCTTTAAAATATCTCTACAGGAGATTTTTTAGTGTTTGTTTCTGTGTCATTTCGGAAAGTTCTTGATTGTAATTGATAATCAGTTGTTTAATGTTGATCGGTGAATTTGTTTGGCATTATCAAAACGCGTAAACCCGGCAGTAGCAATGAGGAGTGCCATAGCGGTTGTTCGTCCGATACCTGGTACGGAGGTCGCTAATTGTAGCTGCTTATTAAGGAATGTGTCCTTCCGAATCATTTCCTCTAGCTTCTTGTCCAAATCTTTAAGAGCTGTTTTGAGTGCATCTAGGGGAACTTCTCTTTTTTACCCCAAAACCTCAACTTTCCATCCATCAATCCCCTTTGCCTCGGTACTAAAATTGACGCCTATACCGACCAGTTTCTTTCCGGTCAGTTGAAATTTTTCTAAATAATTTTTGCTTTTGATCTGTTCCAATGCCTCTTCTGCGCTTTTATTGAACTTAAATTCAAAGCAGTAGATATGCGAGTCTGTTTGAACGATGGCATCGGCTCGTCCTCTGGAAGTTACTACCTCACTTTGTACATAGGTACCCAAATAGTAAAAGGTAAGATGCACCACGGCGTGGTAAAACTTTTCGGTTTTTTCATGCAAGTGATAGGGGAGGTTAGCCAACATCACCTGTAGACAAATTTTTACCTGCTCCAGATTATGGTCTCTGAAGGCATCTTCCAGCTCCAACATCAGGGGTTGTACTTTTCCTTTGCTTCGGCCGGAGAACCCTTCAATCAGGTAGTCCAGGAAAGCATTTCTCACTTCTTTGTTGGGATATCCCAGCGTATAGATACCTCTTTCATCCACCTCCTTGATCGTGAGATATCCTGTTTGGAACAGTAGGGAGAGCAGGTCAATCTTATGTTCAATATCAAAACTGTCGAAGGTAGTTTCGCCGACTCTGGTGTTGTCTACATCATAAAGAACTTCCTCCCGAAGCAGGTCAATCAGAAAAGTAGGGGTGCCTGTCGAAAACCAATAGTTTTTGAAGGCCATTCCATCGAAAAAATTGAGGACACTGAAAGGATTGTATACTCGCACCTTTCCACTCCAGAGGTAGCCATTGTACCATTCCCTGATTTTCTCTACAGTTTGCTTGGAAGTACAATCATTTTCTTTGCTATAGGCTACGATATGTTCTTTGAAATAATGGCATAATTCATCTTCGGTGTAGCCGAGTAGTGTGCCATAGTTTCTTTTTTGGGTAATGTCATTGAGATTATTTAGCTCAGAGAAAATACTCACCTTCGAAAACTTGGAAACTCCAGTGATAAAAACCATTTTCAAATGAGCATCCATGTCTTTAACAATGGAATAGAAGGTTTTCATGGTTTGCTGGTTACCAACTGCTGTTGAGATATCCTTTCCTATATAGTCAATGATAGGCTTATCATATTCGTCAACCAGTAGAGCGACTTTTCCATAGTGATTATTCAGTAAAATAATAAGCTCTTGAAATTTATCCTTAATGGTAATGCTATCAAGTGTTAGATTATATTCCGTAGCAATTTTATCAAGCCTGTCTGAAATTGCTTGTTCCAACCCTTTTTTTTGGTAGTCCAGCAGAGAAAAAGGTAAATGAATGATTGGGTTAGTTTTGCTCCAGTCCCACTTATTTTCAATCCAAAGCCCTTTGAATAGATCTTTGTTTCCTTGAAAAAGCTCAATCATCGTACTAATCAATAGTGATTTACCAAATCGGCGAGGACGTGAAAGGAAGTAATATCCACTTCCTTGTACCAGCGAATAGATTAACTCTGTCTTATCGATATACAGATAATCTTCTGAGCGTAGTTTACGGAAATCTTGAATGCCAATAGGTAAATCTTTCATACTGATCTGTTCGTTAGGTTTGATTGAAGATTTAGTGGAATAAAACAAAGATAGGACAAAGGAAGGATATTGTCGAATAATCTTTAGGAGGGGGAACGAAAAGAAGTTTACAACTTCACCCCTACAATAGTAATGTCATCCCTCAATTCCATTCCTTTTCTGTGGGCCTCCAATACACGAACAAGCTCTTGTTGCTGCTCTTGTAATGGTTTGTTGGCATTGACAGTAACAATGCTCTCAAATACTCTGGTACTTAGTTTTTTGCGGTCAGGGCTGGCGGCATCCATATAGCCATCAGTAGTCAGGTAAAGCAAGTCGCCCTCTTGAAGGGTAAGCTCGTGCTGCCTGAACTCAAAATGCTTGAACTTGTTTTTAGCTTTGGTGTTGATGGAAGACTTACAGTTTTTATGGCGGTATAATTGACCGTCATTAAAGTAGTATAGCGGTCGTTTAGCACCGGCAAAAGTTACTTTGACTTGTGGATTATTGAGATAATCGAATTTACAAAGGATAATATCCATCCCTCCATCATAGGTGTTGCCCGTTTTTTCAAAAGCGGTATGTACTCGTTGTTGTAGGCGATTCAATACCTCTGCAGGTTCTTTGATGTTTAGGGAGTTGACCAAATCATCCAGGGAAGAGAGCGCGAGCATGGACATAAAGGCTCCTGGCACTCCGTGTCCGGTACAGTCAATCACGGCAATCATGGATTTATCTTTACTTACCCAGTAGACATCTCCTGAGACGATATCCTTGGGTTCGAAAAGAACAAAACAGGAAGGCTTTTTTAACTGCGTCAATGCGGTGGTTGGAAGCATGGCCTCTTGCATGGCTTTGGCAGCTTGTATACTATCAGTAATTTTTTGATAGCTATGGCTTAACTTCTGGTTGTTTTTTTCTACGTATTCCTTTTGAGCGCTAATCTCTTCATTGAGTTGCTGCAACTCTTCGGCTTGTGCCAATACTTCATTTTTTTGCTCTTTAAGCGCAAGGTTCAAGCGTTTCTTTTGTAGGTTATGTCTATACAGGTAAATGGCGATATAGATAGCGGCCGCAATGATAAAAAGGAAAATGACCTGTATTATTTTCTGTTGCTCAATCTCATTCGCTTGCAGGGCAAGTTCTTGCTCTTGTAGCTTATTTTCTCTACTCATCACCGCTTGCTCATATTTGGCGGCCATTTCTGCCACTTGCTTGGCATGCTCTGTTTCAAAGGCATTTTTCTCCAGTTCATTTTGCCTTTCCAGTGCCTGTAGGGATTGTTCGTGCTTACCTATGATTTTATACAATAAGTATTGTTCCCCACAAGCCTCCGCTTCTAAATTGGTATATCCACCCTCAATGGAAAGCTTTTTGGCCATTTGTAGGGCTTCTTCCGCTTTATCGTAATTTTTTAGCTTGGTGTAGGCCCTTCCTTTGGTCAGTAAAAATAATGTCGTAATAAACTTATCTTTAATATTGTATTGATTTTCAGTGTTTCGAATGATGGATAAACACTTTTGGTATTGCCCTTTATTATAAGCAATCTCAGAAAGGCTGGATTGTAGCATGGCATAAATACGATCATTTTTATGTGCTTCGGCCAGCTGTATACCATCTTTGATATAGACTAATGCTGAATCAAACTCTCTTTGGCTAGCATAAATGGTACCGACATTTAGGCGTAAAACCTCTGATTGGTATTCTGGGTCTTCATAAGAGATCCCTTTCTTTATATACTCAAGGGCTTTAACACTGTCCTTGCTCGTCAGGTAAGAGAGGCCAATATTGGCATAGCTTTTACCGATGATATGTCTACTCTCACTTGCCTGTGCGTGATTGAGGGCATCAAAATAGGCCTGTCGCATTAAAGTATTCTCTCCTTTACCGTAATAAGAAGCTCCCAAAGCCATGTAGGCAGCCGCTATAGTGGAATCATTCTTCAGCTTATGGGCCATCTCTACGGCCTTCTTGGCAAAAATGACTCCGCTATCAGGGTTGGAGCTCCAGTATTGGTAGCTTAGTGCATTGTATTCTGTAATAGAATCTTCTATGCTTTTAGAAGAAGAATTTTCCAATTCTTGTGCAAAACTGTTGGTGTTTACCAGTAAAAAGGTGCAAGTCAACCAAGAGGTGAACATAGCGAAAACCTTTCTCTGGTTAGCATGAAAAAAAGTATACATGGATGTATTGTTTGTTATTGTGTATCACAGCTAAAAAATGTAGCAAGGTGCTGTGTGTTATCGGTAATTTAAGATTGCAGAGTCCTGATCCTATCCTAAAAGTTCTACAATAAAACAGCTTTTAGGGATTTTTCAAATAAAAGATTATCCTTTCCCAAGAATATTTATCATATTCAGGCTTCCAATTATTATTTAAACGTCAAATTAACATGAGCAAATCAATTACTAGAAGATGGTCTGTTGCAATGGCCATAACACTAGGTACTGCATTTACTGCTTGTAATGTAAATGAGCCGGCAAAGCAGCTGGAAGTATCGGATAACTTACTGATTCAGGAGTGGGAAGGGGCTTACCAAGGGGTGCCAGCTTTCGATAAGATGAAGCTGGAAGATTTGAAGCCAGCCATGGAAGAGGCTATGGCCTTGAATCTTAAAGAGATTGAGGCTATCGCTAATAACGCAGAAAAACCAACGTTTGAGAACACAATTGTAGCTATGGAGAGCGCTGGAAAGGCGTTTGACCGTGTAGCGACGTATTATTACTTATGGAGCAGTAACCTTTCTTCTCCGGAGTTTAGAAAGATACAAGGAGAGATGGCTCCGAAGTTGTCAGATTTCTACTCTAAAATTAGCCAGAACGAGAAGTTGTTTGACCGTATCAGAACGGTTTATGAAGCAGCAAAAGAAAATCCTCTGGAAGCGGAAGCACAAAGAGTATTGGACCTAACGTATACACGTTTTGCAATGAACGGTGCTGAATTGGATTCGGCAGGAAAGGCACGTTATGCAGCAATCAATAAAGAGCTGTCAAGCCTTTATACAAAGTTTGGCAACAATGTGTTGGCTGACGAGGAAGGGTATGTTACTTATATCACGAAAGAGCAGCTAGGTGGCTTGCCAGAGTCATTTGTAAAGGCTTCAGCCAAAGCAGCGGCAGACCGTGGAAAAGAAGGAATGTATGCCATTACGAATACTCGTTCGTCTATGGATCCTTTCTTGACGTACTCTGATGAGCGTGAGCTAAGAGAGAAAGTATGGAAGAATTACTATTCTCGTGGAGACAATGGGGATGAGCACGATAACAATCAGGTGATTGTGGAGATCCTTAAACTAAGAGATGAGCGTGTAGGGTTGTTAGGTTTTGACAACTATGCACAATGGAGATTGCAAGATCGTATGGCAAAGACACCAGAGCGTGCCATGGAGATGATGGAAACCGTATGGCCTGCAGCAGTGGCAAGAGTAAAAGAGGAAGTGGCTGATATGCAGACGGTAGCGGACCAAAGAGGAGACAAGATCACTATCGAGCCTTGGGATTACCGTTACTATGCGGAGAAAGTAAGAAAGGCAAAGTATGACCTGGACTCTGATGAGGTGAAGCAGTACTTGCAATTGGATAAATTGCGTGAGGCGATGTTCTTCGTAGCAGGGGAGTTATTCAATTTCAATTTCCAGCCTGTACCGGAAGGTAGTGTACCGGTATTCCATGAGGATGTGAAAGTATGGGAAGTAACGGATAAAACATCCGGAGAGCATATCGGTCTTTGGTACCTGGATCCATTTGCCAGACCAGGCAAGCGTTCAGGAGCTTGGGCAACGACTTACCGTTCTTACACAACCTTTGAAGGTAAAAAGAATGTATTGAGCTCGAACAACTCAAACTTCATCAAGCCAGCAGAAGGAGAAGCGGTATTGGTATCTTGGGATGATGCAACGACATTCTTCCACGAGTTTGGACATGCATTGCACTTCCTTTCGTCTAATGTGAAATACCCTACACTAAATGGAGGTGTTCGTGATTATACGGAGTTCCAGTCGCAGTTATTAGAGAACTGGTTGGCAACAGATCAAGTAATCAATAACTACCTGGTACATTACAAGACAGGAGAGCCTATGCCGAAGGAGTTGGTACAAAAGATCAAGAAGGCTTCTACGTTCAACCAAGGGTTTGCAACGACAGAGTACTTGGCATCTGCCTTGATGGATATGTATTATCATACGACTGATCCTGAGACGATCGATCCAGATACCTTCGAAAGAGAAACATTGGCGAAACTAGGGATGCCAAAAGAATTGGTGATGCGTCACCGTTCTACGCAATTTGGACACGTGTTCTCAGGTGAGGGATATGCGACGGCTTATTATGGATATATGTGGGCTGATGTATTGACTTCGGATGCCGTACAAGCATTCAGAGATGCCGAAGGTGGATTCTATGATAAGGAGATGGCTGACAAGCTAGTGAAATACTTGTTTGCTCCAAGAAATGCCATGGACCCGGCAGAAGCGTACAGAAAATTTAGAGGCAGAGACGCGAAGATCGATGCCTTGATGAGAGAGAGAGGTTTCCCGGTGCCGAAGGAGATGTAGTATACTATTTATCGGTTATGGCTTATCGCTTATCGTTTATTTTGCAAACGATAAGCGATATACTCACCTTTAAACAAAATATTTCACCCGATCATTTTGTACCTCAATAATCTTTCGGTTCACTAGTTCCTCAATAACCAAAGCTGTCATTTCTTCCTTCCACTCCATATCCTTGTAGAAATTACGGATATACTGCTGAAACTTTTCCGCCGTTTTAGGGCGACGTACCGGACGTATTGTTTGTATATTTTTGACAATTCCCCAAGCTTCATCACTGAACACCTCTGGGTCTAGCGTTTCGATCAGGGCTTCTTTTTTCTCAAAACCAATCGCATTGGAGATATTCTTGAAATTGGCACTGACTAGCTTGGTACAATCCCTTCCTTCTTTCTTCAGAAGTTTAATGATGTTGTCATAAGTATTCTGCTTACTGATAATGACAAACTTTGCATCCTTGTGTGCCTGCGCATGACTTTCCCCTATACGAAACATCATTTGGTCAGTAAGGTAATCGTGTCCTGCCTTGATATCCTGATAGAACTTACACTGTTTTTGAAGCTGCTTTTTGAGCTTGCGTAGCCCCTCGTTTACACGAAAGTCTTTTGATAAGAATACATTGAAGTTCCATCTCCCGTCAATAAATCCATCGGGATTGAGATCATAAACGGCATACTGGTCAACAAAGACGTAAATCTTCATAGGTGGTATCTGTAATTTTAAAGCGGTTTCATCCATCGGGTATGTAAAACCCCAGACTATTATTATATTCTGCAAATATTGCATTTTTTTCTGCAAAAGGAGGGAGACATTTGAGATAAAAAAAGATCATTACAGTGAGCAGTGAGCAGTGAGCAGTGAGCAGTGAGCAGTGAGCAGTGAGCAGTGAGCAGTGAGCAGTGAGCAGTGAGCAGTGAGCAGTGAGCAGTTATGAGTGATAGTTGAAGTATGGCCCTGATAATTAAAAATTGATAATTAAAAATTAAAATATATGGAACAGGAACAACTAAACATCAAAAGGTCATCCAAAGTAGATGATTATCAATCGCCAGATTTTTATCAGATCGATGATTTACTCACGGAGGAACAGCTACAGGTTCGTCAAGCGGTTAGGGATTATATGAAGCAGGAGGTGTCCCCGATTATTGAAGACTGTGCACAGCAAGCTTTATTTCCGTCTCACCTGATTCAAGGGTTTGGGGAAATGGGATTGTTTGGTCCGACAATACCGGAGGAGTATGGAGGGAATGGCTTCGATGATACTACTTATGGTATTATGATGCAGGAAATTGAGCGTGTAGACTCAGGAATGCGTTCTATGGCCTCGGTACAAGGTTCTTTGGTGATGTATCCTATCTATAAGTTTGGTTCTAAAGAGCAGAAACGAAAGTATTTGCCTAAGCTGGCTTCCGGAGAGATGTTGGGGTGTTTTGGACTTACGGAACCGGATCATGGGTCTAATCCCAGTGGAATGCGAACGTCGATTACAGACGAAGGAGATCATTACTTGTTGAATGGGGCCAAGATGTGGATTACCAATTCGCCAATGGCTGATATCGCTGTGGTATGGGCTAAGAATGAGGAAGGAAGAGTAAAAGGGGTGATTGTGGAAAAGGGAATGGAAGGCTTCTCTGCTCCGGAAATTCACAATAAATGGTCTTTGAGAGCGAGTATTACGGGAGAGTTGGTTTTTGATAATGTCAAGGTACCTAAAGAAAATCTATTGCCGGGAAAAGATGGATTAGGAGCCCCTTTGATGTGTTTGGACTCAGCCCGTTATGGGATTGCATGGGGTGCTTTGGGTGCAGCCATGGACTGTTACGAAACGGCTCGTAAGTATACATTGGAAAGAGAACAGTTCGGAAAGCCGATTGCAGGATTCCAGTTGCAGCAGAAGAAATTGGCTGAGATGCTTACTGCTATTACACAAGCACAGCTATTGGTGTGGCGATTAGGACAATTAAAAGAGCAAGGAAAAGCAAGTAGCGCACAGATCTCTATGGCTAAACGCAATAATGTAGCTATGGCCTTGGAAGTAGCCAGAACAGCTCGTCAGATGTTGGGAGGTATGGGAATTACAGGGGAGTATCCTATTATGCGTCATATGATGAACCTGGAATCCGTGGTGACTTATGAAGGAACCCACGATATACATCTGCTCATTTTGGGGAATGAGATTACAGGAATCCCCGCTTTTAGTTGAATCGTTGAATTTCAGCAGCAAGCTGCTGAGTTGAATTGAGCTTCGCTCCATTACATGGCGTCTTGATTCGAGTTGAACTGTTGTTCGTTTTTAGAGAGCGCTACTTTCAATCAACATATCAACTCGAATCAACGAGCGAAGCTCAATTCAACGATTCAACAAGCAGCGTAAGCTGCCTCAACAGTTGTTAAGGGGTTGTGAATCAGTAGGGAATGTATTCTTGTGATTGTATAATTAGTAAAAGGTATAATCCAAAATACAAGAATATGATGTTGAGCTTTACGTTATCCATGGAAGACAATAGCACGAGTAGAGGAATTATTAGTGCATATAATCATGAAACGAGCGACTTGTCTCCTTATTTAGAGGTAGTATTTTTTGCCAAGACGGCACAGGCTTTGGAAACAGTGTACTGGGAAGTGATTACACAATTGAAAGGGCAGGGGATTCATTATGTATTGAACCCTACATTAGAGGGAATAAAATAGGTCGCAGCATTTGTGCTACGACCCGTATCATTAATCCATCTGTATCGCTGTTTCCAGCGCAATGGTCATCATGTCTGTAAAAGATTCTTGTCGATCGATAGAAGAAAGCTCTTCACCGGTCACCAAGCTATCGGATACGGTAAGGATGGTTAAGGCTTTGGCTCTGAACTTGGCGGCAATAGAATAAAGGGCTGCAGCTTCCATTTCTACTGCGAGTACCCCATATTTGGCCCATCTTTTCCATTCATCAGGATCATCTCCATAGAATACGTCAGAAGAGAGAATATTTCCAACCTGTGGGGTAATATTATGTTTTAACGCATTTTCATATGCTTTTTGCAATAGCTCAAAGTTGGCAGTAGGAGCATAGTTCATCCCTTTGAACACATGGCTGTTGATTCCCGAGTCAGTAGAAGCAGCCATCGCAATAATGATATCTCTAAGTTTGATGTGTGGCTGCATAGAACCACAGCTTCCTACACGCATGACATTTCTTACCTCAAATTCAGTAATTAGTTCATGGGCATAAATACTGATAGAGGGCATCCCCATTCCAGACCCTTGTACCGAAACCTTATGACCTTTATAGGTACCGGTAAATCCGTACATCCCTCGTACTTGGTTGTACTGAACGACATCCGATAGAAAGTTTTCAGCAATGAACTTTGCTCTTAATGGATCGCCCGGCATTAGTACGGTAGGGGCGATGTCACCTTTTTTAGCGCCAATATGTACACTCATTTTTTGGTTAATTAATTAGTGGATTCTTCTTTATTAATAATTTTCTTAGCAAAGCTACCTTCCGCCTTTTTATCCAAAAGGAGTTCGCCAATGGTATCTGCAATGTCCTTGAAAGAACGACGCACCCCTATGGATACAGGATTAACGTGTTTTCCAGCGATAAGGATAGGCACGTGTTCGCGCGTATGATCTGTCCCCTTGAAGATAGGATCATTGCCATGATCTGCAGTGATCAGTAATAAGTCATCGTCTTTCATGGCTGAAAGGATTTCCGGTAAACGCTGATCAAAATACTCCAGTGCATTTTTATACCCTACGACATCTCTACGATGACCGAACAGCATATCGAAATCTACCAGATTGGTGAAAATCAATCCTTTACTATCTTCCTTCAGGCGTTGGATAGTAATATCAATACCTTCTTCGTTGCTTTTGGTACGTGTACTATGGGTAATTCCTTTTCCGTTAAAAATATCGGAAATTTTCCCCACACCTATTACATCTTGTCCAGCATCTTTAAGGTCATCCAGAATAGTATGTTCTGGCGATAGAGAGTAATCATGTCGATTAGAGGTCCTGCTGAAGTTACCCGGTGTTCCTACAAACGGTCTGGCGATCACCCGACCTACATCTGTCATCTTACGGGCAATCTCGCAGTAACGATAAAGTTCTTCAATAGGAACAACTTCTTCATGTGCAGCGATCTGGAAAACAGAATCAGCTGACGTATAGATAATCAGCTTACCTGTTTTCATATGTTCTTCTCCCAACTCATCGATGATGGCTGTTCCGGAAGCAACTTTATTACCCAGCGTACCTCTGCCAGTAGCTTTTTCAAATGGCTCCAGAATCTCTGCAGGAAAACCATCCGGGTAAGTAGGGAAGGGCTTGTGCAGGATTTGTCCAGCAATCTCCCAGTGTCCTGTAGTAGTATCCTTTCCTTTGGAAACCTCAATGGCTTTACCATAGGCTCCTTTGGCAATGCCAGGAGGATTGATGCCTTTTAAGATGGCAATATGTCCTAGTCCCAATGAAGCCATATGAGGAACATGGAGTCCTACCGCATCACAAATATGTCCCAAGGTATTGGCGCCCAGATCTCCATAATCTGCAGCATCTTCAGCGAAACCTATGCCGACACTATCTAATACAATCAGTGCTACTCGATTGATCTTTTTCATATATATAAGCAATATTAAAACTGGTGGTCTAAATACTAAGTTTTCTGATAGAAATAAAGGACTACTTCCAGATGGATAAAGGAGAAAAGGTAAAAAGTAATAGGTAAAAGGGATAAGGTGATTTAAATTTTATCCTTTATCTTTAAACCATTTGAAAGTAGCACTTAGTTATAATTTTACTTAGCAATCCATCCACTAGTAACTTCCTTCTTCTGCAGTACCTCCACCAACAATCTTGATTCCGCTACTGGTTCCTAGACGCTGTACGCCCATGTCGATATATTTTTTAGCCGTTTCAGCATCTCTTACACCACCAGAGGCTTTTACTTTAGCTTTTCCTTTTACGGTATCTAGCATAAGTTGTACATCCTCAGGAGTAGCACCTCCTGTTCCAAAACCGGTAGAAGTTTTGACAAAGTCAGCATTGGCTTTAACGGATAGTTCGCAAGCAGTTACTTTTTCCTCATCGGTTAGGTAGCAAGTTTCAATGATCACTTTCAGGACGTGTTCGCCGATAGCCTCTTTGATTTGCTTGATTTCCTCAAAAACATATTCGTGGTCTCCAGCTTTCATACGCCCCACATTGATCACCATATCAATTTCCTGGGCTCCATTGGCGATCGCTTGTTTCGCTTCGAATACCTTGGAAACGGTGTCCATTTGTCCCAAAGGAAAACCAACGACAGAACAGATTTGCACAGAGCTACCCAAAAGATGGGTGCGTGCCTCCTCTACATATCCACTGTTCACACAAACACTGAAGAACTGATGTGTCTTAGCTTCTTCACAAAGTGTTTTGATATCTTCAGGTGTACTATAAGCGAATAATACGGTGTGGTCAATATATTTTTGTAGTTCCATGTATGGTATAATTATGGTTAGTCTTACCTCCTTGCAAGGCATCGGTAAGTGGATGGGAGGTATACCTTTTTTATGATTAATTGCTAAGTAAACTTATAGTTCAGTACTACTTTTAAGGATAAAGGATAAAATTAAAACCACCTTATCCCTTTTACCTTTTACCTATTATTTTTCCTCCTTCTACTATTTGGAAGTAGTACCTTTATTGCTAGCAGTTTACTTATTCATAGATAATATCTTTTATAGTGGAAGGAGCACCTGTCTCATTCTGCTGTATACGGTAAGCATTCAGTACTAGTTTCTCGGCTTCCTTCAATTGTTTATCATCATTGAAATAGAAGGTAGCGAGTAATTCATTTTCATTGACATGGTCGCCTACTTTCTTTCTTAGCACCACGCCGACACCATGGTCGATTTGATCGTCTTTGGTGGCTCTACCGGCTCCTAAGATCATGGCGGCTTTCCCTATATCTTCTGCCAGGATTTCATGAACATACCCACTGTTGACACTGTGAAGGCTACGGGTGTTTTGTGCTATGGGTAGTAGTTTGTAGTCGTCTACGATATTCGGATTCCCACCACAAGCTTGAATAAATGACTTCAGGTTGTTCAGGGGTTCATCGGTTGCGATTTTTTCAGAAACCATAGAAATAGCTTCTGGTAGATTATCGGCAATGCCTTTCATCATTAAAGCATTTCCGGCAATCAAAAGGAGAAGCTCTTTGAAGTCAGTGGGACCAAATCCCTTCAAGGTCTCTATAGCTTCGACAATTTCAAGACTGTTACCTACGGAAAATCCCAAAGGTTGCTCCATGCCCGAAAGTACGGCCGTGATATTCCTTTTGAAGTGCTTGCCAATACGCATCATGGTTGCGGCTAGTGTTTTAGCCTCTTCTTCTGTTTTCATGAAGGCTCCATGACCTACTTTGATGTCCAGAATGATACCATCAGCACCAATTGCTAGCTTTTTGCTCATAATACTACTGGCAATGAGCGGAATGCTGGGAACAGTAGCGGTAACATCTCTAAGAGAGTACAGTTGTTTGTCCAAAGGTACAATGGAATCTGAGTAGCCCATGATTCCAATTCCTGTTTTCTCAATGAGTTGCATTAGATCGGCTTGTGTCTCCGGGAAACTAAATCCAGGGATGGACTCTAGTTTATCAATCGTGCCACCGGTATGGCCAAGACCTTTTCCAGATAATTTCGCTGTTCCAATATCAAAGCAAGCTAACAAAGGAGCCAGGGCAATGGTGATTTTATCGCCTACCCCTCCGGTACTATGCTTATCAATCATAAAGTGTTTACTATCCCCTAATGGAATAGTATCCCCGGAATTCATCATATTTTCTGTAAAGGCAAAAAGTTCCTCATCCGTCATGCCGTTAAAATAGACGGCCATCATAAAGGCACTCATTTGATAGTCGGGGACTTTTCCGTCCAGGTACATGGTAAGGAAATTGGTGATTTCCATGGAAGATAAAGGGATACCATCCCTTTTCTTCTGAATTAAGTCGACTGCTCTCATATATTGTTCTTGCTTCGACCAGAGTAGTTGCTGGTAAGTAAATGACGTTTTTCTAAATCTTGAAGTAAAATTAATTTACACACCTTAGAGGTATGTATAATGAACATCTTTGCTTGGTTGTTGAGTTTACGAAACGGCAAATAAAGTAAAAATGATTTAAGGTAAAAGGTAAAAGGTAAAAGGTAAAAGGTAAAAGGTAAAAATTCATTGGTTGTAGCTTTACCTCTTACCTCATACCTCTTACTTTTTACCTTAAACCATTAATCCTCAAAGCAGACCATCACTTCTTCCTTAGTCTTTCGGGTAAGGTTGGGTACTTGAACTCCCTCTGCGGGAAATCCTACGGGTAAGAGCATATAAGGACGCTCATTGGCAGGGCGTTCCAGTATTTTCTGAAGGAAGTTCATAGGGCTTGGGGTATGGGTAAGGGTGACCAATCCTGCTTGATGGATTGCGCCGATAAGCATACCTGTAGCGATACCTACCGATTCATTGACATAGTAGTTGTTAACTTTTTCTTGCTGATCGTCTAGGTCATACACCTTTTTGAACACGACGATTAGCCAAGGGGCGATCTCCAGAAAAGGCTTTTGCCAGTCAGTTCCTAATGGCTCCAGGTCTTTGAGCCAACGGTCTGACATGCGCCCGTGATAACTTTCATATTCTTCTTTTTCGGCCATCTCCCGAATTTGACGTTTGATTTCAGCAGAAGAAATGGCGCAAAATGTCCACGGTTGTTTATGGGCTCCAGAGGGTGCTGTGGAGGCAGTCATGATCAAATTTTCAATCACCTCTTTGGGAACAGGTTGGTCCGAGAACTCTCTGACACTTCTTCGCTGGTCCATTAGTGTATAATGCTCTAGAGCTCTTTGTGGGATATCTGTGGGAGCGACGTCTAGTTGAGTGTAAGGAATAAAGGCTTCCTTTTGGGAGTTTGTATGTTTCATATTTATAGAATGGTTGATGCTGTTTGTTGAATCGGATTGACTTGTCGATTGAATCAATGATTCAATACAGTTTCTAATGTATCATTAATAACTTCTACACTTCCGATCTGATTGATCGAACTACTAAGGCTATCTTCTTGCTCTGCTGCTTTTAAGCTATCTTGTTTAGCTTTTTTCTCTGCTTCCTCTATTCTTTTCTCAATAACTTTTAGTTCTTCATTGGTACAACAGAAAGGATAGGTAAGTAGTGTGTCTTTTTTGTTTCCAGTTTGTATGAAACTATACCTTTCCAGAAAGTTATATAGATGCTGTTGGTCCCATTGCTCAGGGTTTACCTTGAGGAGTAAATTTCCTTTTTCAATATCAAAACGGGCATAGTATACCCCTTCAACATTACGGCTAGAGTCCTCCAGGATTTTCTTGCAAGAAGCACAATTGTATTCAATAGGGATATTTTTTTCATTGACCTCCATACAAGATGGTAGGAAATAAGAGAAACAAGTAGCAGCTAAGATTGTTGAAGCGTATTGTCTTATTTTCATAAAAAATATATTCGGGTATAATAGTTACAGTTTATTTAAACTCCTTCATCCTTCATCCTTCATCCTTCATCCTTCATCCTCTAAAATTAGTAAAATATCTATTTGATGCAGCATCTGAAGTTCAGTGATTGCCCTAAAAGTTATGTTTATTTTGTATAATCCTAACTTTCTTATAGGGAATATTCCAAGCAATATAATAACATTATTGTATCTCAACAGTTGATTAATAGTAAATATATTGGTGAAATACCCCTATATTTGGTTGGGCATGAATTTTTAAATTTAAAGAATATACCTATGAATCAAGTAAAGAGATTGAAGACCTCTTTGACTCCAGAAGTAGAGGAGATGTTGAATAAGCAAGTGCTGATGGAGGATGCTTCTTCCCAATTTTATTTATCATGTGCTTCTTGGTGTGAGAAAGAGGGCTATCAGCATGCTGCCGAGTTCTTGTATGCGCATTCTGAAGAAGAGCGTACACATATGTTGAAGTTCTTCCGTTATATTAATAATGTAGGAGGACACGCATTAGCTCCTGATATTACGGGTGTGAGACATACATTCTCTTCTTTGAGAGAGATTTTTGAGTTGGTATTGGAGCATGAGGTAAAAGTAACCAAGGCGATCAATGAGTTGGTTGACTTCTGTTTTCAAAATAAGGATTGGGGTACTTTCCAGTTCTTACAATGGTTTGTGGAAGAGCAAAGAGAAGAGGAAGATACCGCTAGACGAGTGATTGATATTTTCGATATCATCGGTGAAAATAGCCCACAAGGACTGTGGTTGATCGATCAGGAGATCGGTAAGATGAGTGAAGGAGAAGCGGATGCTCCGATAATGTAATTGATACTGAAAGCTTGTTGCGTTAAGCTTTTGAAATATAACTGCTCTTTTGATTTGATGTCAGAAGAGCAGTTTTTTTTGTTTAAATATGTTTTTATATTTAAAATTTAAAATCCAATTATGTATACCAAAAACGATGAAAAAAACACTCTCCCTGCTACTGCTTCTCTCTCTTTTTTCTTGTGATTATCAACTCCATAGAGAGTTGAGAAAAGAAGCCGAACAAGTTCAAGCCTTTTTTGGCGAAGATTCTCATTGGGAAGTGACTTCTATTCAAATGGCCGATACGCTTATCAATAATTATGGCTCTTTTCATTTTTATAACTTTTGGGAAGATTATGCTGCAATGGACCTGACTTTTACCTTGAATGGGGAAGAAGAAGCACTCACGAATGTCAGTGTGTTTTGGAATCAAGAAAATGAATGGGTACGTCAAGTTTCTATGTATCTCGATATTGATACAGAAAAATTTATACGCTTTCAAGGTCCTATTTATAAAGAAGGAACTAAAATAGTCGTAGAGCATGATGATATGCCTTCTTACCGAATGTTGCTGACTCCCAAAAACTAATCAGAGCTTGTTTGGAATCCAGATCTTGACAATACCATTTTATGAAATACCACTTTTTACTGTTTCTGTTATTATCATTCTCTTCTAATAGTATAGCCCAAACCACCCTTTCAGGATATATTAAAGATCGTAGCGAAGAGCCTATTATCGGGGCACATATTCTATTGAATGGACAATTGATAACCCTTTCCAATAGCTATGGATATTATTCTATACAGCTGAAAGACAGTCTCTCTCAGCTTTCTGTTACTGCAATAGGTTATGCATCCTTTCATGAAGAGATTAAAAGCAAGGAAGAAGACTTACAAAAGGATATCAATATGCGTCCTTATGTAAAGACCCTTGAAGAAGTAGAGGTAAGTGCAACACAGTCGGATTTTTTATACACGCCAAGTACTGTGGATAGAGTCAGCGTTGAGGAAATCAGAAACCTTTCTCCACAGTTATTGGGGGAAGTCGATGTATTAAAGACAATACAACTTTTGCCGGGTATCCAAGGAGGGTTGGAGAACACAGGCTCCTTTTTCGTAAGAGGGGGAGATGCAGGGCAGAACTTGATTTTATTGGATGATGTCCCCGTTTATAATACTGCTCATCTGATGGGGTTTCTATCTGCGTTTAATCCTGATGCCATCAAGGACGTACAGGTATGGAAAGGAGGTTTTTCTGCGCAATATGCGGGGCGTCTATCTTCCGTTGTAGATATTCACTTGAAGGAAGGCAATAAAGAGCGAGTTCACTATCAAGGAGATATTGGATTGTTATCCACTAAGTTGACTGTTGATGGTCCCTTAAGTCAAAAGAGCTCTTTTTTACTGTCGGGTAGAACTACTCCAATTCCTTTGTTAATTAGGGGAGTTCAGGCATTGGGAGGGGGTGCTTCTGGAGATTTTCATTTTTATGATTTGAATTTCAAGATGAATTACGATCTATCCAAAAAGAATCGAGTGTATGCAGCAGTCTATACCGGACAGGATACGAATGCATTTCGGACGACTGTTGAAAGGCAGGGTAAAGCACAGGAATTTGCTTTGAAATGGGGAAACATCACTTCTTCTTTACGATGGGCTTCTCAATTATCCCCCATATTATTTAAAAATACCACGGCATATTTTAGTCATTTCAAGTTGAGTACGGACAACGAAGCTGTCATTCAAGTACCTATAGGAGATGATGAATTCCAAAAGATAACACGGATAAGTAAATATGCCTCTGGCCTGCAAGATTATGGGATCAAATCAGTCTTGTCTTATTATCCCAGCAACAATCATCAGATTACAGGAGGAATTAAAGTGGGAGGAAAAACCTATCGTCCTAATGCAAGTGCGCTCATAATATCTGATAGCACAAAAGACAATAACTTTCAGGAGAAGATTTCCAATATGGAAAATACGTTGTTTATAGAAAACCAAATACAACTAACGAAGTGGTTATCTATGAATGTGGGATTGCATCAGGCAATGTATGTTGCTCAGGACACGGTGTTTCTTAGTACACAGCCTCGTGTCGCCTTGAGTTTGCTTTTAGCTGAAAGATGGTCTGCCAAGTTCAGCTATAACCGAATGGTACAATATGATCATTTACTGACTAGTCCTGCTTCCGGAATGCCTACCGATATTTGGGTGCCATCGGACCGAACATTATTGCCAGAAAAAGCAGATCAGTGGAGTGGAGGTGTTTTTACACATTGGGGGAAAGGTTGGCAATGGAGTACGGAAGTATTTTATAAGCAAATGGAAAATACGATTCGCTTTCAGCAAGCCTTTGATTTTCTGGGGGCTTTCCTAACATACGGGCCAGACTCTGAACTTTTAGTGGAGGGGCAGGAGAATTGGAGAGAAGGAGTGATTATTGGAGAAGGTAAAGCCTATGGGATAGAGTCTTCGATAAAGAAAACTGTCGGGAAAATAACCGGGAGTCTGGCGTATACTTATCTGCATTCGGAGAGAGCTTATGAAGAAGTTAATCAAGGCAATCCTTATCCTTTTAAATATGGAAGAAAACACGATGTGTTTTTGCAAGCGACCTATAATCCTAACGACCGATTTAAACTTAATGTAGGCTGGGTATATCGTTCAGGGATTTGGCTGACAATCCCTACTTCTTCATACCCACAATATAATGAGACGGATTCTGAATATACCCATCCATATGATCCGGCGGTGGTACCTTCTTCTGAAAATAATTTTGAAGCACCCGCTTATCATCGTTTGGATATTAGTATTCAGTTTATCAAAAACAAATCAAGGGGACGTAAAAGGGTTTGGAGTATTGGCGCTTATAATGCTTATAATCAAAAAAATGCCTTTCTCTATGAAATACAAGATGATGGGATTCGTATGACTTCTGCCTTCCAAGTGATGCCTTTTGTTAGTTATCAATTCAAAATTTAAAATACTGTAGGGACGTGCCATTGGCACGTCCGAAGCCCGTTAATCGAAACGATATTCTTCCTATTGACAATACCGATCTCTATATAATATTACCCAAAATTCACACGATGAAATTTATAGTTATTGCTTTCTTGCTATTTTTTACAAGCTGTATCACAACACTCCTTTTTGAAGAAGATGCTTATGTTCCTACTCCAGTAGTAGGATGTTTATTCCATCCGGATAGCACCTGGAAACTTCATCTATCTTTGTCAGAACCTCTTTCAAATAGCACGAGGAGAATAGTAGATATAGATTCCAGTTATTGGATTACAGATGCAGAAGTGAATATTTTTGAGAATGGAGAATTCTATACACAATTGGAGTATAGCGAAAAGGGGTATTATAGAAGTCCAAAGAAACCTTCTCCCGGTAAAACTTATCGTCTCAAAATAGAAACCAAGGATTTTGGTACCATAGAAGCTGAGGATCAGGTTCCTTTACCTCCTGATATGGAGTATCATGGGAAGACTAAGATCACTGATGAGTATGGTAATGAAGTGGATGCGTATCACGTAGAAATCATTGATCCAAAAGGGCAAGAGAATCACTATTTCATCTTATTTGAAACGTTTTCTACAGGTATTTCAGTAGTGGATAGTAGTGAGTACTCTTATTATGAGAACTATTATACAAACTTATTAGAGGAGGATATTTTGGATACTTTTGAGTTGGATTATCGTCTGTATATTTCAGACAAAGGAATGGATGGAGAGACCTTATCCTTACACTTTTCTGGTGGGAATTTTGCAGTTAGCCGAGCAGATCAGAAATATTTTTATGTAGGAAGTGCTTCCTCTCATTATATCAATTACCATAAAGCATTGGCTGAGCTTAGAAAGGATATGATCTATGTGGCAGAAAAGCCTAGAATGTATACCAACATTCAAGGGGGTGGGGGAATTTTTGCAGCTTACAACTTTAATAATTGATAGATGTTATAATTGTTCATACCGCTACACGGCGTTTGTTAGTTGATATTATAGTCGATAAGATTGAAGCTTTAATTCATAGCACCCGAGCGTGGACGCTCGGTAAAAATGCCTTTAGGTCGTAGCGTGGACGCTACGACCAGTATCTGAACAAGATGAACAAGTTCTTTAGAAGACCAATATGTAAGCTGCCGTCATATTAAATCGGCTAGTGGTAATGGTAATATCTTCTACAGCACTAAGATTACTTCCTCCTAGCATATATCTACCTTCTAACAGGAAATTATCTACAGCAAAACCCAACCCAGCTGTTAGACCGATATTACGTTCACGGTAATAGTCATACCAGTTGAGGTCAGCATTTGCTTCCGATGCTGCTACGCCAAATGGAGTATAGGCGGCATTTCCGTCTACATTCAATAGTAAAGAAACCGTAGGACCTACATTAGCAAAAAGACGCCATTTATTGCCGGTACTAAACTTAAATAGGATAGGTACATCCACATAGGTCATATTGATTTTTTCTCCTCCGGTCATGGTCCTGTGCAGTACCAGATTGACCTCCGGCTGTAAGGAGAAGATTCTGCTAGTCGCTGCTTCAAATATGATTCCGGCTTCTATGCCGACATCAGGAGTAAGGTTGAGTGTAGGATGAGTCATGGTTCCAAAATTGACACCTGCTCTTCCTCCCACCATAATTCCCTGTCCATAACTACTAAAGGTGATGCATGAGGTAATTAAAAGCAAAAAAAGAAATCTCATGTTATTTGGTTTTGGTTCGCTAATCGAAATTCAAAAGTAAATGTAACCATTATTCATGAATTGTTATACGATTACCGTACCAATATCCAATTAACTAAGCTGCATTCGCTTTTGATAGATGTTTTCAATCACCTTTTCTGCGTGTACCCGAGAGTTTTCTATAAACCAAGTACTCGTTTTCATTCCACCACAAACGACACCAGCCAAATAGAGATTGGAGAGGTTGGTTTCGTATGTTTCTGTATCGTGTGTAGGCGTTTTGAACTCATCATCACTAATTGTTACGCCTATATTTTTCAGAAATGAAAAGTCAGGTTGATAGCCGGTCATTGCTAACACAAAGTCATTATCCAGAGTGACAGTTTCTCCGTTTTCGGTATTGATCAAAATAGTATTCTCCGTGATCGCTTCTACCGATGCATTGAAATAGGCCTTGATACTTCCTTCTTCGATACGGTTTTCAATATCGGGTTTTACCCAGTACTTAACTCTTGGACTAATCTCGTTTTCACGGAGGACCAGGGTAACATTAGCCCCTTTACGGTAGGTTTGTAAAGCGGCGTCAATAGCAGAGTTGGCACCACCGATCACGCAAACATTGGAGAAAGCATATAGGTGGGGATCATCGTAATAATGCTTGACTTTAGGAAGCTCTTCACCTTCTACATTCATCATGTTGGGGAAATCAAAGAACCCTGTAGCAATTACTATACTGTGTGCTTTATAAGTAGCCTTAGAGGTGTGTACGTGGTAGGCATCTTCTTCTTCCAACCTCTTAATCCCCGTTACTCCTTCAAATAATTTCATTTGAAGGTTCCATTTGGTTTGCACTCTACGGTAATACTCTAGTGCTTCCTGTCGGGTGGGACGAGGGTTGTGAGAAATGAACGGTACATCTCCAATCTCTAGTTTTTCAGAAGTGGAGAAGAACGTCATATTGGTAGGGTAATTATAGAGAGAGTTTACCAGGCACCCTTTTTCAAGGATGACATAGCTTAGTCCTTTTTTTTCTGCTTCTATTCCCGCAGCCATACCAATAGGGCCGCCTCCTACAATCAATACATCAAGCATCATAAGACAAGTAAATTATTTAGTGGTGTTTGCTGAAGTTTGTGAATTACAAAGGTACGCTAATTTGGTTTATCGGTTATTGCTTATCGCTTATCGTTTAAAAACATTGACTGATTATTGGATGCCGTCCAAGGCAGAAATAACTTTCTTAACCGATAACCGATAACCGATAACCGATAACCGATAACCGATAACCGATAACCGATAACCGATTTAACCTAACACAGGCCATCATTTTTCACCGATACATACCCTCTGAAAAGTCCGGTAAACTCAGGGAGCTTTAGGGCATTGCTTACTTTTACCTTACCGGATAGGATCGCCATCATAGGATTTTGCGCTCCCGTTTCAATAGCAATATAATCTTCTACTGAAGCTGTCAATATACAGTCCGGATCCCCAATTAAGCTTTCGGTGACGAATAGCGTTCCATCCTTAACCATTACCGTAAAGGGGTTTCCTCCTTCTCCCGTAATATCAAATTGCATCGTAAAGTTCTTGCCTTCCGCTTTTCCTGATAGAAAGCGTACTTGGAAAGAGTTAATTAAATCTTGTAGTGTCGTGTCTGTCATAATATTCTTGTTGATTTGTTTAGTTGAGCTTCGCTCGTTCAAAATGTTTAGTTGAATGACGTATAGATGATTAATATAAATCAACTAAACATGATGAACGAGCGAAGCTCAACTAAACATTTTGAACAAAATTAGCGGCCTCTTTTCCTGCAAGTACAGCCCCTTCCATAAAACCCCCATTTTCCGGAGAGGTTTCTGTACAGCTAAAGCGCAATTTACCATTTAAATAATTTTTTTGATAAAGGAGATGTCCATAAAGATGTTTGGATGGAGCAAGTGTATCGTTAGGAACAGCAGAATGTGGGTCCTTGGACCAATCTTTTTCATAATAAGAGAGGTAGTCTTCTGCTTCTTTCCCAAAGAATTGTACCAATTGTTGAATTACTGCTTGCTCTCTTTCTTCTTTTGTCATTTGCATGTACTTGGGGATCATGCTGACAAAACCCTGCAAGGCATATCCTTCTTCCTGGATATCGGTATGGTCATATAGTTCAGCCATTGGGCCTTCCTGACTAAAGGCCATACCGGAGAATCCTTTTTCTTTCCAAAAAGGTGTTTTATAGACTACTGCACTTTTGATGTAGGAACTCATCCATGTGTACGTAGACTTCATCAGGTATTGCAAATCCTCTGGAAGGGCAGGAGTGAATGCGACTGTTTGTAACGCAAATTTTGGAGGGATTGTGAAGATGACGGTATTCGCACGGTACTCGTTTCCTTTATTGTCCATTAATAACAAGTGGTGATCATCCTCTTCCCGAATGGAAGTAACTTGAGTGGATAGACGATATTGCTTGCTCGTTAGAGATTCACTTAATTTCTGGGTGACTATTTCACTTCCTCCTCCTATACGATAACTAGGAGCCTGTCCAGCAGGAGGAACAAAAGATTGTACCTGCCCCATCATTTGGTAGCGAGCAGTTCCTTGGTCAAATTGTGGGAATGCAGGGATATCTAGTTCTTTAAGTAAATTCAGTAATTCATAGTGGTTGTGGTGTACCCAAGTAGGTCCCATTTCTACAGGGAGATGGCCCTCATGAAATATTGTTTTTACACGTCCTCCCAGACGATCTTGAGCTTCCAAAATCAAGAAATCTTCTATACCTGCTTTTTTTAAGGAATAGGCAGTAACTAGTCCTGTTAATCCTCCTCCAACTATAATTGTTTTCATATGCCGTTGACCGGTTATCTTTTATCGCTTATCGTTTAAATAATTTGCTCACTGCTCACGGCACCGTCCATTGATAAATAATTGTTATCTTGCCTTTAACTGAAAAGATTTTTCACTTTAGCAACTATCACCATGACAAACAATTATATACTCAACAAACTTCCGTTGCATTTTATCATTCCACTAACCTTACTGCTGGTTTCTGCAGGGTTAGCCTATAGTTCGCTAATGCTAACACATCCAACCATGGCGATTGGAGTGACTTATGATCTTACACTAACCGTTCCATTGCTTTATTTGTTCTTGATTCGGAAAAAATCTATTTCTAAACTATCCGTTATGCCCTTTCTAATTGCTGGATTAGTGATCGGTACGTTATTGATTCCAGTACAGCAGCAAGGGCCCTTGAACCTTTTCAAAACCTATTTGTTCCCGGTGGTTGAATTATTGGTGGTTGCTGTGGTTGCCTACAAAGTGCGTAAGGGAATTATACATGCCAAAGGAAATAAGACCGCAGACGTCTATGAAAACATTAAGCAAGCGACGATTCAGATTACCGGCAGTACCAAACTCGGAAAAGTGATGGCGATGGAAATAGGTGCTTTTTATTATGCCTTATTGGCTTGGCGCTCTCCTGAAAAAAAATCCAATACTTTCACAAGTTACCAAAAGAATGGGGTGACGGCTTTGCTGGTGATCTTGTTCATAATCTTATTGGTAGAAACGTTTGCCCTTCACCTTCTAATCGCAAGATGGAGCACGATCGTTGCCTGGGTGCTTTCTATACTGAGCATCTACACTGCGGTACAGTTGTTTGCCCATTTAAAAGCCCTTCGTATGAGACATACGGAAATTACTTCAGATGTGATTATTTTAAAATTGGGATTGTTCGGAGATATGCGGATTCCTTTAGATGCGATCGAGAAAATCGAAACTACTTCCAAAAGATTGGAAGATGAAGAACGATCTATTGAGCAGTTTGCCTTATTACCAGGGCTAGAGAGTCACAATTTGATTCTGCATTTTAAAACCCCTCAGGTCGTAGAAAAAGCATACGGTATCCAAAAGCAATGCGATATTCTTATGCTGCATATTGATCAGAAAGAGGAGTTTGTAAAGGCGGTTGTTAAAGAATAGCTATAGGCTTATTGGTGATTGCTTATTTGGAGACGCTTTGCGTGAATGGGGGAGGGGGCCATATAAACCCCAATCCTGTCTGTGTCTGTAGGGGCATTCCTGCAGGAATGCCCCTACAGACACAGACAGGATTGGGTCAAAAGGAATAGGTAATATTGTAGGATCATCCGACGGGGACGCCGTGTAACGGGTGATCTTCTCTAGGAGTGTACCGATCTATCGGTTTATTGGAAATAATCGAATCATATTTTCAATCGTGATTATAAAAAATGAACCGTAAGGTTCGTGAGGCACGGTAAGTGAACGCATCCCCGTCGGGTGCGTCTACAAATCAATAAAAACAATCATCATCCCAATTTTTGATATTCATTATTCACCTTTTAATAAGTACTATTCCTACGCAGACGATGGGTTGAAAGACCTGCAGTCCGCACCCACCGCTATAATTGTTTATACCATTACATGGCGTCCATAAATGGGATTTGGTATTATATTGAAAAGACTTTGTAGGACTGTACTCCTTGCACCAACGTACTTTATATGAAAAATGGAAGGCTAGTAAATATAGTTAGCCTTCCATTGGTATCGCCTATTCGGAAATATTGTGTACGAGGGATATTAAACTAATCTTTCAAGTCTAATTTTATTTTGAAAGGTGGATTTTTCACTTTCAGATACTGTACTAGTTCACCTCTGTCTTTATCTGGTAATTTTCCTGTTACGTAAATACAATTTATTGATGAATGTCCACCTAAATAAACAGATTGATATTTATCTATTGTATTAAATTCATCTCGAAAAGAATCAAGCCATTTATTTATAGTTAAAACGTACAGTCCTTTTTTTGACTCCTTCCATTGTAGATCTTCTAAAACTTCTTCTAGCTCTTCAATAATATCACATTGCAATTCACTCTCAAGGTAGAATTCATTTTTCTTGATTTTATTAATTGCTTTTTTTACTTGCCTACTATTGATGAAATCTTGACATATAATAGAAATTAGCTCACTTTTTTCACTTAGATTGATTTCTTTTACTTCATCTATTATGTAATTACTTATAGTATTTTTAATTATATCTTCCATTGTTAATCTCGTATTGTTTTAGAATCATCAATTATTAGGTTTCTCTAATCTCCACCATGAGTATCTAAATACTCCTCTCGTCTCTCTATAAACTCAATATTCCTAGGATCAAACAACTTTGAAGGGGCAACATTAATAGAAGCTTTATGACACCTTTTCCTTTGTACGTATACTTCATCAATTTCAGATTGTTGCTTATCACTTACCATTTGAAAATTTGCTCACTGCTCACTGCTCACTGCTCACCACTCAATCCATCATCTTCTCCAACAAAGCTTCCAGTCCACTATCCAATAATAGTCCCAAAGGTAATCCCAATAATAATCCATACAGGATCAGGCGCTGGAAGTATACCCCTGCAAACCCATAAAATAGTTCCTCGATTTTAGCATTGTCCATCTGGTTGATTTCTTGGATAACGATGCCCTTAAAGTCAATACTTCCTACCAGTTTACCAATATTAGGAGTAGCGGCAGATACGCCTGCATTGACCATGGTTTCCAATAGGAAGTGTTTAAGGTCTGGCGTAAGGGCATTGTTGGCCTTTTCCAAAATAGCTTGAATAACCTCACTAACCTTTTGTTGAATCAGTTGTTGGTTGTGGGGCAGCTTTAATAATTGTGTAAGGCCTTTTTGGAGGTCTTTCTCTAGTAGAACTTTATCGATGACCGTTTCAAACCCATGGTGTTGAATTTGTAACAGTAAGTGTTCCAAAATAGCAATCTTACTATTGTCAAAGGCTTTGGTCTGTGTCATCCTTTGCAAGGTGTAGCGAATACTGGTTTCCAAGGATTCATCAGACATGTAATTAAGGTAATGCCTTAGTTCATGCTGTCCTAGAAGCTCTTTCACCGTACCGCCAACGTGCTTTTGTATAAACTGATGGAAGCGAGGCTCTTTTTGTTCATGAATCAAGTACTTCCAATGCTGCTCTACGGTAAGCAGTTCTGCTTCCATGAGTTGTACCAAATGAGAAGCAACGCTCTTCTCGGTGGTTTGACTGGCAGCGACCAAATCTTTTGGCGTAAGGAGCAAAATTTTGGAGACCATTTCCTGATAGAAGCGCTTGGCCCCTTCTAATACGTTCGGGTTGTGCATGATCTTTTTGAGGGTTTGCTGTATGGCCTCTTGCTCCAGTGTAACCCCTAGGTCTTCCAATCTGCTTTCTTGACTGATCTTGAGTACCTGCTCCTGCAACATTTGAATGATTTCCTTTTGATGCAGGCGGATAAAAGAAGGAACCTCATCTTCCAGAAGACTTTTGGTAGAGCGTTTAATAGTGCCTTCATATAAGAATACTAAACGTCTTTTCTCATAGGCGGTACGGTAAATTTCCTCCTGAATTTTAGGCATCTCTTTGGCTACGGTACGACTTAGGGTGGTCAGTACATAATCAAATAGACTAGGGAGTGCCTCCTGAAAACGCTTGAAGATCTTGCCTTGCAAGGTTTGGGCAATATTTTGCTCACTTTCCAGAAAATGTTGAATCTGTTGATGGATATAACGCAATAGGTATTGCTCTATACTTCCTTCCTGTATTTGCTTTTCTATAAAACTCCAGAAGGTGTCATAGATAAGTGTTTCATTTTGCTTGATAAATGGCGTTTCTTTTAAAGGTACATTTTCATATTTCTGGAAAATGCGAATGATGGTACGTTCAGTATATTGAAGCCATCCCTCCGTAGTCAAAGGATTATTGTTGAGGTATTTACCGATTCCTCTTTCCAGCTGCTTGCTTAGTGCTTCTACCACTTCCTCAGGCATCCAAGAAGTCATAGGGTCCGTTGATTTGGCCACTTTGGTCAGTTGCTCTGCTAGAATAGCTGATATATTGTTGTTGAGGCGCTGGTACTGGGTGATTTCCAGTAATTTTTCTTTCATGGCAGGAAGATCTTCTTTCGCGATCTTATCCTCTTCCTGATGTAGTAGGCGAATCACCTCTTTTGCGATTAGTGCACTGGAATCCTGAAGATATTCACTAAGAAACTCTCCTGCTTTTTGACTAATAGCTTTCTTGTCGCTGATAATTAGTTTATTGGTAAGGAAGAAGTCCCTTTGAGAAAGCTTTTCCTTAACAATAGGAGCGGCTTCTTGTAATTTTCGTTGTAGTCCTTCTCCTACAGACGCTTCATTGAGTAGTTCTTTGCCTACGAATTTTCCCATCTGGTCGGCGAAGTTCTGCTTGTTCTTGGCCATGATCCCAGGAGTAAAAGGGATGCGTATCCCCATAAAATATTTAGCATTATAGGGACGAAAGACCATTCGGATCGCCAACCAGTTAGTGCCCAATCCCGTGATGCCAAATACGGTAGCACTTATCCCCATCATTTGCATGGTAAGTTCTCCTTGATGAGGGATAAGCCAGGTCAGTCCTCCAGCAATGGCTCCCAGTAAAGCGCCAAAGTAGGTAATGGGCTTCATGTTGCTTCCCATAAATCCCTTGACCATTTCTGGAAGCTCCTGGTGCTTGAGTTGCAAGCTCTCCTTGACCATACCGCTCACTTGCCCTTCCATCAACTTATAGAGGTTTCTGTCGGTATACCCTATGATGCCATCAGCAAGTGTTTCTGGTAAATCTGGACGTTGGGTGAAAGGGTGTATCAGTTCGATCACGGGGGAAGAACGAAAGGCTTGCCATTTGTCGTCAATAAATTTTTTAAGGGTGAATAGCCATTGCTCTTTGCGTCCTTGTAACTGTTTTGCCTGAATAAAGTAGCTCCAGTTCTTTGGAGTAACCTTCTCTTTGATGAGCGTAAGGATAGCTTGTATACCTTTACTTCTTCTTTGTTGCAAGGCACCCAGTAAGTTCTTTTCTAGTTGAGAGGATTTTTTGCGCACCAAAGCTTTACTGAAAAGACTATCGACTGGGCGATGTAATAGCCTTAGTAGTTGGTTCGTGATGAAACGCTCCCCAGACTCCTTGATAAAGTCTTGCTTGATTAGCGTTTCCATACCAGAGGATTGCTTTACAAAGTCAAGGAGCAGGGCAATATGCTTTTCCTGTAATTGCTCATTCCATAGATCGTTGACTTTTGACTCCAATAAAGACTGTTGTGAGGAAAGCGTTTCGGCAACAATTTCCGGTGTAATCACCTTTCGGATGGTAAGGTAGAGTTGATCCGTCAAGGATGCTTTCCCAAAGAACTTAATGATATGGCCAATACTATTGGTCTGGAAAAAGGAGATGATTGTTTCTGTTCCTTTCTCGGCTAGCTTTATGGATTTGTCACCTTGTGTGTGCTCCTTGGTGATATGAATAATTTCATCTACGATCTTGAAGCGTTCACTGACACTTTCTACAAAGATATACATGACCCATCCCCCGATGCGGCTACTATTGGCATAGAACGCATGGTTGATCATGTGATCGATTTCCTCTTTATGCTCCCCGATCCATTGTATTAATACATTTAAAACGGAAGGAAGTTTACTTCTGATAAAAGAAGTCAGCTTGTCTTGAAGGTCTTCCGGGAAAAGTTTTAATAAAGGAGTATCTTCTTTCTCCAGAATATCCAGTGCTTGCGCAATGAGCGTTTTAACGGGTCCTTCCTGACGGTCGTCTTGCACTAGGTTATAGATAATGTGAGATAACTGACGAGTCGACTGGGTTGCATGTTCATTCCCTAATAGCTCTGTTAGTTTTTTCTGGGAGAAAGTATGGGCCATCTGACGAAGTAATGGCTGTAGTTCTGCAACTTCCAAAAACTCGGGGGCTAGTCCTTTCCAGTTGCGGCTAACATAGTTCAGGTAATCTTCAAATAGTTGGTGTGCGCCGATTTGAAGGTTTTCTGTCAATGTGGTGGATAGGAAGTAGGTAAGGGGTTTGTGTTGTACCTCTTCCCATAAGGCCTGCACAAACGTATCGATGAGGTGCTGCGTTTGCGCATGTTCGAATAGAATATCGAAAGATCGGCTACTGAAAATACGAAGTTGTTCTTCTGAAATAAATCCTTCGACCACGTTCCCTTCCAATAGCAGGAAGATGCATTCTTCTAAAGGTCCCTTTGTTTCCTCTAATAATAGTTTTGTAACCGCCTCAAATGAAGGAGTTATTCCGGGTACATCCTCTACCTTAAAGGAATCGGGAAGCTGTTCCCCGATACGTTCTTGTACAAGTTCTGTGAATAATGCCGTGATGGCTTGCTTGAAGGCTGGCTTGCGAAGTTCTTTTCCAATATTGTCATGATGGATAATCTCAGACTCCACCAGTTTGCTGATATTCTCAATAAACTCCTCCTTGGTTTGCTCTACCACACTAGGAATTCCTAGTACTCTTTCGAAGAGCATTCGGAGTGCAAGATCATTAGTGGTATAGCCTACTGTGGCCCCTGTAAATATTTTGAGAAGTATAGATAGCATAATTGATTATTACGTGCCGTTTTCATTGGCATCTTTTCCTTGATTGTGCTTTAAGGAATACTCGTTTTGGTTAGCGTTTTAATTGTCAGTTACTTATTCCTGTTCCTGTCCATGTAATCGGATGGAGCCTCAAAAGGAAATCTTAATTATTTCCCTGATCAATTGTAACTTTTCTTGAAACTTGGTTAATATTGTTTGAAGAATCAACATTTAAACGGATATATTTATGCGCATCAGTCATACATTAAAGGTAACGTATTTTTTTGTATTGTCGCTTGTTCTATTTGCCTACAGCTGTGAAGAACCAACCAAAGAGGAAAAGAAAAAAGAACGATTGTCATCCCTGGGAAGCTCCATCGGTGGGGCGGGAGAAATTGTACTGGTGATGGATTCTGCTCAATGGGCAGGAGAGTTGGGAGAGGTAGTTTATGAGGAGGTTGTAGGAAAACCGATCAATACCTTGCCTCAAACAGAACCGATGTTTAAGGTGAATGTGGTTCGTCCAGATTTGTTGAATGGATTTATGAATAAGCATCGTAATATTGTGATGTTTACGACCCTGGATTCTAACTCCGATGATTCCAGAAGAATGAAGCGTTATTTTTCTGATAAGGCGATTGAGAAAGTCATGAAGGGGGGGAAGACCCATATACAGCTGAATCGTAATGTTTATGCCAAAGGGCAGGCAGTAGTCTTAGTTTTTGCTCCTACAGAAGCCGATATGATTGCCTTCTTGAGAGAGGAAGAGAATAGCCAAAAAATCAATAGAGTCTTTAATGAGCAGGAAAATGATAGGGTGTATCGTGAACTGAAAAAAGCCAATGACCCTTCTGTGGCACGCCTTTTGGATGATGCTGTGGGGATCAAAATAAAATCATTTTCTGGTTACAAGAAAGCAGAAGAAACAGAGGACTTTATTTGGTTGAGACACATAGGCAGGGATGTAGACTACAGTATCTTTGTTGGTCGAAAGCCATATAAAGATGCCAGTCAATTCTCGTTGGACAGTATCCTGGCTTGGAGAGAGGAAATTACCAAAGCACATCTTTTTGGAGATCCAGAGCGAAAAGATGAGACTTACCTGGTGACAGAAGATAAAATCCCTGTAGAAAGTAAAAGCCTTACATTGGATGGTCGCTATGCCGTAGAAGTGAAAGGATTATGGAAAACCAAAAATAATACCATGGGTGGTCCTTTTGTGAGTTATGTAATTACCGATAAGGAAGGTAGTGATTTGCTTTATATCGAAGGCTTTATCTACGCTCCAAGTAGAAAGAAAAGGGAATACATGAGGGAGCTGGAAGTGACTCTGAAGTCGCTTTACTAGACTGTATGTTCATGATGTTTAATTGAGCTTCGCTCGTTCATGATGTTTAGTTGTTTGAAGGAAAAAGAGACAATTAGACATTATGAACAATACTGAAGTGTTCATAATGTTTAATTGCAGTTGCGTTGCAACTGCGTTCATAGTGTTTAGTGGTTCAAATAAAAGAAAAAGACAAACAACTAAACACTATGAACGAGCGAAGCTCAATTAAACATCATGAACATATTAGTGGTTTGTGGGCTTGGAAAATGGATATTTGATCATAGAAAAATTATTTACACAGATTATTTAATATTTTTTAATTAATTTTATGTACAATTATATAAAGGGAAAACTGGCATTGAAGACACCAACCTATCTTGTGATCGATGTTGGAGGTATAGGGTACGAAGTGAATATTCCTTTGAGTACATATAGTAAGCTGAAAGGAGAGGAGCAGTGTCAGTTGTTTACCCATTTTTATGTAAAAGAGGATCATCAAGCCTTATATGGTTTTTTAGATAAAAGTGAAAAAGAACTTTTCCTATTACTGATAGGGATCTCTGGAGTAGGACCTTCCACGGGATTAGCATTTTTGTCGACGTTATCACCTTTGGAGATACAGCAGGCAATTCTTTCTGATGATGTAAAGACCGTGCAATCTGTAAAAGGAGTAGGGGCAAAGACTGCTCAGAGAGTAATTATAGAGCTAAAAGATAAAGTTGTCAAACTACAAATAGAGGGGCAAGAAGCGGGAGAACCAGCATTAGTCAATAGTCTGTCTCCTGAAGTTGCAGAGGCTAAGGAACAGGCTTTGGAAGCGCTGATGGCATTAGGATTTTCAAAGTCTATTGCCGAGAAAAGCCTTAAGGTCGTTATCCGTAAACACGGAACTCAACTGAAGGTAGAAGAGATGATTAAACTAGTTTTAAAGCAAAACTAATAAGCCTATAGAGAAGAGTTTTACTACACTGAATACTTAAAAAAAAGAACGTATTTCTTTTGATCCGACAGTGTCACGGGGTAGCTCCGGTGAGAAATGAATTGACAATTTAAACGTTAGAGCTTTGCAGCGTACGGGATTTTTACTGATGCTGCTGATGCTTTCGGTTTCTCTATATAGTGGGGCCGCAGAGCGCAGCGCAGGTCTACATACTTTTTTTCAGGTAGAACAGATACCACAAGAGCCTATTCAAGATACTACTAAGCGAGATCTTCGCCCTTATGAGGATGATCGATTTGGAGATCCTATCTCCAATCCGAGGAGTACATCTCCCTTGCTATTGAATCAGGTTCCCGGTGCTGACTTGTCTATTGAAATCGATTCCAGCGGTAATTTTTATCAGATTAATGAGGACTTGAAGGGAATAGACTTTCGTCCTCCTTCGGTGATTGGTTTTGATGAATACCGAAACTATCTGTACCGCAAGCAGCAAAAAGACTATTGGAGAGATTTGTCCATTCAGCAGGATGGAGGAAACGTACTTCCCGGTAAAGACGGCAAACGCCTGATTCCGCCAATTTACTTAGGACAATTGGCAGATCGTCTGTTTGGAGGAAGTACGATGGTGTTTAATACCAGTGGTAGTGTATTACTCGATTTTGGTGGGCGCTGGCAAAGGGTTGATAACCCTCAACTTCCTGTGAGACAACAACGTGTGGGAGGATTTAATTTTGATCAGCAGATTGGTATGGCTCTGGAAGGCAAGATCGGGGAGAAGTTGTCGATTTCAGGTAATTTTGATACCAAAAGTGTCTTTCAGTTTGATCAACGCTACAATGTTTCCTATACGGCTTATGACCATGATATTATACAAGATATACAGGTCGGTAATGTGAGTTTTCCAGTAAGTAACTCATTGATCTCTGGTGGTCAAAACCTTTTTGGAGTGTATTCTCGTTTGCGTTTTGGAAACCTTTATATTAATAGTGTCTTTTCTAGCCAGAGAGGTTCTATAGAAACCTTGACAATCCGTAACGGTGCCCAGTCCAAGGAATTTGAAATTCGGGCTGATGAGTACGAGAATAATCGACATTTTTTCCTTTCTCAATTTTTTAGAGATAACTACGAGCGCTCTCTTCAACAGCTCCCTAACGTCAACTCCGGAGCCATTGTTACAAGGGTAAAGGTATATGTTACCAATAGAAGTAATGATACACAATCATTGAGGAGTATTGCGGCTTATATGGACCTTGGTGAAGGAGATCCATATAATCCGTCTTGGGGTGGAATGCCTTCTCCAACCGATAATGATGCCAATACCTTATATGAAACCTTGACGGGAAATACTTCTGCCCGTAGTCAGGATCAGGTGAAAACGGTATCTGAAAACCTGGGTATGGAAAATGGAGTAGACTTTGAGGTACTAGCCTCTGCCAGGGAACTGACACCTTCAGAGTTTCAGGTTAATGCTCAATTGGGATATATCACCTTGAATACCCCTTTAAGAAATGATGAGGTATTGGCGGTAGCCTTTGAGTATACCTACAATGGACAAACATTCAAGGTCGGAGAACTGAATGAGGATTATACGAACTTGGGTGCAAATGATATTATCTTTTTTAAGTTGTTGAGTCCTTCTACGGTACGAACAGATTTACCGACCTGGGATTTGATGATGAAGAATATTTATCCTTTGGAGTCTAATCAGGTTCAAAAGGAAAACTTCCAGTTGAGGATCATTTATAGGGATGATGATTCCGGTGTAGATAATCCGAGTTTACACGAAGGAGAAAACACTAGGAATATTCCATTATTGCGTTTGTCGGGTTTGGATACCTTGAACCAGAACCTGGAGTATCAACCAGATGGTAACTTTGACTATATAGAAGGAGTCACTATTCAACCCAATAATGGTCGAGTGATATTCCCAGTACTGGAGCCATTTGGTAATAATTTACAATCCTACTTCTTGCCAGCAGAGAGCAACTTAGTGGATAAGTATGTGTTTGATACCTTGTATACTGGTACACAAGCCGATGCAAAGCTAAATACGGCACAAAATAAATACTTTATTAAAGGAAGTTATCAATCTGGAGGTTCAGGTGAAATTGCATTGCCAGGAATGATGATTGCAGAGAATTCCGTGGTTGTGACAGTAGGAGGGGTACCTTTGACAGAAGGAACAGACTATACCGTGGATTATCAGTTCTCTAGGGTTCGTATTCTGAATGAGGGGATTATGAGCTCCGGAAAGGATATCAAGATTCAGTTTGAGCGTGCCGACCCTTTCAACTTCCAAACCAGAAACCTTGCCGGGGTAGATTTAGAGTACTTTGTCAATCCAGACCTGAAGCTGACGGCTACCTTAATGCACCTCAATGAGAAGCCTAATATCCGTAGGGTTTCCGTAGGGAGTGAACCAACTAAGAACACACTTTGGGGTGCCTCTATCGATTATCGTAAGGATTCTCGAATGTTGACTAAGATGGTTGATGCCTTACCCGGAATTTCCACCAAGGCCACTTCTTCTGTAACGTTTAAAGGTGAAATAGCGCAGTTGATTCCTAGTGCTCCCAAGCTGTTAGGGACAGAGGGAGTCGCTTATATTGATGACTTTGAACAGGCAGAATCGGCCCATGACTTGACAAGGTCAGTGGTACAATGGTCTTTAGGTGCCACTCCTGAGCTGATTAAGGAACAGTTGGTGGATAACGCAAATCCCCAGAGTATTAACTACAATAGAGCAAAACTTGCCTGGTATAATATTGATAATGCCTTTTATTTTGACGGAGGCTTGAATGGGAATGGCAGGCCTGAGGGGGTGACTGAGGAGATGCAACGAAATCATTACGCACGTCAGATTCCGTTTGGGGAGGTATTTCAAGGACAAGAACAAGGACAGATTCGTGTTCCTGAAGTAACCTTTGACCTGGCTTACTACCCTTCTGAAAGAGGGCAGTTTAACTATAATCCAGATTTAGATCAAAATGGCCATTTAAAGAATCCGGAAGATAACTTTGGAGCAATTACCAAAGCGATTTCGCATGATGTGGATTTTGATAATCTCAATATACAATATATAGAGTTCTGGATGATGGACCCTTTTATGCAAGGGGAAAATGCCAGAGTAGAAGGTCAGAACAATACTACGGGGGGTAAACTATATATTAACCTTGGAAATATCTCGGAGGACCTGATTCCGGATGGACGTCACTTCTTTGAAAATGGTCTAACCACCAACCGAAGCGATATGGTGGAGAATGAGGCCTTTGGGTTGACCCCGAATACACAATACCTCAACAATGCTTTTAATAATGCTGTACCGAGGGAAGCACAAGATGTTGGTTTTGATGGATTGTCTTCTGAGGAAGAACGGGCCTTTTTTGCAGACTTTATCAATAGTTTACCTGCAGTATTATCTCCGGATGTGAGGGATGAGATTATCAATGACCCCTCTGCAGATGATTTCAGGTACTATCTGGAATATAGTGGTACTGATGTCGATATCTTGCAACGTTATAAGCGTTTCAACGGTACGGAAGGAAACTCTCCAGAGAATAATGATGGAGGGAGCTCATTTGCTCAGTCGTCAACCAATCAGCCTGATAATGAGGATTTGAACAGGGATAATACCCTGGCGCAGTTGGATCAGTATTTCCAGTATGAGGTAGATCTTCGACCAGGGCAATTAAATAGAAGTCACCCGTTTATTGTGGACGTGGTGGAGTCGAATACGCAGGAAACTAATAATGAAACTGTTCGCTGGTATCAGTTCCGAATCCCGATCAGAGGAAATCATGCCGAGGCAGTAGGAGGAATTCAGTCCTATAAGTCGATTCGTTTTATGCGAATGTTTATGACAGATTGGGAGCAACCTGTCGTTTTGAGACTATTGAATTATCAATTGGTAGAGGCGCAGTGGAGAGCATATGAAGAGAATATTGATAATCCTGAGGAAGGAACAGCTCCAACCTCGACTATTGCGATATCTACAGTGAATATCGAGGAGAATGGAAACGTAGAGGATAATGGGATTCCTTATGTATTACCTCCTGATTTTGAGCGTGATTATGATATTACCTCTTTTGTGACACGTAGAATCAATGAGCAATCACTGAAGGTATGTGTAGAGGACCTGCCGGATGGAGAAAGTCGGGCCGTGTATAAAAACCTTGTCGCTGATCTGGTCAACTATAAACGTATTCGGATGGAGCTGCACGCAGAGGGAGATAATGTCTCGGATGGAGAAGTGGCCGCTTTCTTACGATTGGGAACAGACTTTGTACAGAACTATTATGAGATCGAAGTGCCGTTGAAGATTACCCCTAGGGGATCGACGGCTCCGGAAGCAATCTGGCCGAGAGAGAATGAAATAGATATTTCCCTGGAGGAGTTGTATGAAATCAAGGCCCAAAGAAATAGGGCTAACCTTCCTGTCGGAGAGCCTTTTACTACTTTTGTAAGGGATTACCGAGTGACACTTTATGGTCGTCCGGACCTTAGTTCTGTACAAACCGCGATGATAGGGGTACGTAATCTTCAGAATGAATTTGCGGGTGCTGATAAAGATATTTGTATATGGGCCAATGAGTTGAGGGTGACGGAATATAATGCATTCTCTGGATGGGCAACCAATGCTACCTTGAATGCAAATCTAGCTGACTTGGGTAACGTAAGGGCTGGTCTTCGTTATTCTACGGTAGGATTTGGAGGTATACAGGATAAGGTGGGCGATCGCCAGCGTAACGAGAACCTGAGCTATGATATCTCTGCCAATATGAATATGGAGAAGTTCTGGCTGGATAGGGTAGGTATTAGCTTGCCGTTATTTGTCAGTTATGAGAAATCAACTTCCAATCCATTCTTTGATCCATTGGATCCGGATATCCCGTTAGGTGTTGCTTTAAGTACTTTTGATGATGAGCTGAAGGCGGAGAGCTACAGGGAAAAGGTGAGGGACTATCAGGATGCTTTCAGTATCAATACTTCAGGAATTCGTAAGAAAAAGATGCGGGAAGGAGCTAAGTCTTACCCTTGGGATATTGAGAACTTCACCTTTAATGGAGCTTATACACGCCGATTTATGAGTAATCAGAATACGGCTTCCATGGAGGATGTTCAATGGAGTTTGGGCGCAATTTACGCCTATCAAAGTCCTTTGAAGCCTATTGAACCATTCCGATCATCTAAAGTATTGGATAGTCCATATTTGGCCTTGTTGAAGGATTTTAATTTTAATCCATTACCTAACTCAGTCGCGATTAATGGTAAGTTGGATCGTCGATTCAAGAGAACACAGTTGAGGGATAGGGAACTAAATGAAGATCCTCAGTTGCTTTATTTTGAGAAAGGCTTCCTTTTTAATAGGAACTATAATGTAAACTGGAATGTGGCCAAGTCCCTGACGTTGGATTATGCAGCTACTGCCAATGCGATTATTGATGAGCCAATAGGGGATGTAGATAATCAAGCTGCACAAGATTCTATTTGGAGTAACCTGAAGCGTTTTGGCCGATTGAAGCAGTTCAATCAAAATATCAATGCGACTTATCGACTACCATTGGATAAAATCCCTGTATTGTCTTTTATGAGTGCAGATATGCGCTATACGGGAGGATCTACCTGGACAGCGGGTACCTTGGGGTTGGCAGATTCTTTGGGGAATAATATTCAGAACTCTCAGCAATTCTCCTTGAATGGTAAGATAGACTTGAAGCGTATCTACGATCAGTCCAACTACTTAAAAGTCATTAATCAGCCTGCTAGAGGTAATAGTAGAAGAAGTAAGGTTTCTCCTGCTCGAAGAAGGAGAACACGTTTAGATGCAGATCATCCATTGAAGCTGAAAGAGGGCCGTCTGGAAAAGAAGATCAGTCGTTTGAAGAAAAAGCAAGGGAAAAGAAAGGAAAAAGCAGAGCGTAAGCAAAAGAAAAAAGAAGAAAATATACAAGAAAAGATCGCAAGCCGACAAGCGGATAGTTTGGATACTTCTAGCTTAGAGGAAGAGTTAGCGGCCTTGCAAAAGGTTTCTTCTGATACGACGAAGCTTGATCGTAAGCTAGTCAAGTTGGAGGAGGAACTGAAAGCGTTGAAGCAGGAAATCCGTGCCCTGGAGAAAGAGGGAGAGCAAAAGAAATCGGTAGGCAGAGAGCTTGCAGATGGAACGGCCCGTTTCCTGACGATGGTTAAGGATGTAGATGGTTCTTATTCTCAGAGTAATCAAACGATTATACCGGGGTATACCCCTATTCCGAAGTTATTTGGTTTTGATGAGAACTGGGATGCCCCAGGGGCAGATTTCCTACTGGGTAGTCAGGACTTTGGGATTAGGGATGAAATCTTACCTTATTTGGCGAGAAGCAATAGCCAATCAACTCCTTTCCAGCAGAGAAGATCAGAGGAAATGCGTTTTAGGGCAAATGTAGAGCCTTTCAAGGATTTCAGGATTGCCCTGGAGGCTACCCGTACAAGGAATAGTGCTTATACGGAGATTTTACGTTATATCCCTGATACCAATATATTTGACTCTCAATCCCCTCAAAGATCGGGGAGCTGGGGAGCTTCTTACTTTACCCTATTGACTTCTTTTACAAAAGTAGAGAATGAGCGTTCTCCTCTTTTTGAGGAGTTCGAGAGAAATAGGGAAGTGATACAACAAAGATTGTTGTCAGAGAATCCGGGAGTGCCGTATGGGTTAAATGATCAGGATGTATTGATTCCATCTTTTGTAGCAGCCTATACCGGGAAAAGTGCTGAAGAGGTAGACTTTAGCCCTTTCCCAGAGATTCCTATTCCGAACTGGCAGGTCACTTATAATGGATTGTCCAAATGGTCAGTGTTTGATGGGGTATTACAGTCTTTCTCTTTAAACCACCGTTATTCCTCTAAATATGATGTAGGAACATATTCTTCTTCCTTGTCTTATGGGGTAGCACAAATCGGAATGGACCTCTCGGAAAGAGATGCACCATTGGCATCACAAAGTCAGAATGGGGCAGTGATTCCGGTATATGTGATGAACCAAATCAATATTGATGAGCAGTTCTCTCCACTGATCGGGGTATCCATGAAGTTTACGAACGATTTCCAGTTGAGAATGGACTATAAGAAAGGAAGACGTTTATCCATGAACCTTTCTAATGCTCAATTAGCCGAGCAGAACAATAATGACTTTGTGATCGATATTGGCTATACCAAGGCAGGGATGCGCTTACCATTCCGCTCTCAGGGTAGGACGGTGATTCTGGATAACGATATCACTTTCCGTATGGGATTAACTATTCGGGAGTCTTTGACTTATCAACGTAAGATTGCTGAAGAGGATGTGGTTACGGCAGGTACCTGGAACTTCCAACTTAAGCCAACCATCAATTATGTATTGAATGACCGAGCTAACCTGCAGTTTTATTTTGAGCGCGCAGTGAATGAGCCAAGAGTGTCCACGGCCTTTAGACAGGCCAATACGGCCTTTGGTTTTCAGCTGAGATATGATCTGACACAACAATAGTTAGCTCCGTAGAGGTGTCTTATAGCGCACCTAACACGGTTGAGTAGAAATATTAGACATGAGTCACTCCATATTAACATTTAAGGGGTGACTCATATTTTTTTCTTTAGAAAGTACCTTTATATATCTAAAAATGGCCTTGAAGAATTGCCGTTAAAATTTTTAATCGTCAAAGCGTTAAGAAAATTCCATTGTTTGAGCGTAGCGAGTTGAATACGCCATGTAATGGGTTTAGCTTTTGCGATTAAAAATTAGGCAAATTCTTCAAAGCCTTGATTTTTTTGCTTCGTTTTTCATCCGGGCCACGGTGGCAAGGAAAAAATGAAGAAGCTCATAAAGGGCTTGTGAGATAACTGTAAAGTGATGAATTCTCAGAAAGTTAAGCCATTTGTTAATATGGGATGATTCATGCTTTTATGTCCAATACCTATTGATTAACGGTGAATTATTACATCTATTTTTAGAATATAGGATCTCTTTTGAAGCGTTTAAGTAAGTTCCATTACACGTAAATATTTAATTTTTTTAACCGAAGAGGATGAGAAAGCACTTATTGTATTAAGGTTGGAATAGAAGGAACCATACATGTTGCAAATTTTTGAATTTCTATGAAATACCTCAAATAAAGGACTATATGTTGTGTAGTGACTTGCTTACGGTCGGATTTTGAGCAAATATTCTTCAAATATTGGGTTAATATCTCCTTTGGATAGTCGTGAATTAGTGTAAAAAATAGGCGATTACACGTGAAGTCTTACGTACGTCTCCTTGAGTAGAAAATGAATATTAATGACTTTTTGTTACGAGCTTTTCATCGTGTAGAATTGGGTAATGCATTACAGATGTATGTTTTGTCTGGAAATGATTTTTCGGGCAGCTTATAGGAATGTGTTTAGAAAGACTATAAAAAAACGTTACCCAAATAACCTACAACCAACTATGAAAAACGCTTATTACGCCAAAGTCCTAATCGAAAGCCGAAATGCTGATTTTATGTTCTCGTTGATCAAGCAAATCTATAAAAGCCGATTGGGATATATTTTCAGTCTTTTACTACTATCCAATAGCCTATTCGCACAGACAGGAGGGGATTATAAGTTCAGTCAATACGGGAACAACTCGGCAGACTTATCTGGAACTGAAGGGTGGCAGAATGGAAACTTAAATCCTAACCAATCACATTTTCTAGAGGGATATTCTGTTCCTTATCGCTTGTTGATTGACAATACGATGATAGGATCAGTTTACGAGGTCGTTTTTGAGTTTGATATAGCTGTAATGGATAAGATAGGATTAGACTATATCACATCTTATGATCGTTTGGAGCCACATTCTGTATTTGGCCATGCTGCAGAAACAGTAGATCCTACGTTGGGCACTCCTTTTTTAGGGCAATCTGAGACGTCTTCTTTTACTGTCCCGGCACCGTTAGTAACCAATACACCTGTTGCAGGACAGCCAGTGGCTAGTTACAATGCGCTACCAAATAGTGAAAAGCAAGTTTCTATGTGGGGTGGAGTAATTACGGATGTTTCTTATGTTTCCGGAGGTGACTATACGACTAATGGTGCATCTACACAGTTTAAAGTAACCTTTACAGCTACGGCAGAGGATGCGATTATCGCTTTTGGGGGACATATTTCTAGCCGTGTAGATTGGGGACTGGATGAAAATGGGGAGTCTCGATCAGCTTCAGCAATTAATGGTAGTCCGTTCCAGATGCGTACGAAAAGTGTAACGAAGGATGGGAATTTTATGGTGCTCGGAAATCGTAGTAGAAATTTACAAGCTGCGGCAGTGTTTTTTGTGCCAAGCTGCCAGATTGAAGGAGAAGAATTGAGTTGTGATGGAGAAAATATGATGTTTAATCTAGTCTTCCCAGATTATGAAAACCCTGAATTGTATGAAATAGAGTGGACGTTGGAAAATAACACTTCAGGAGCAATGATTATTGGAGATACTGATGGCTTATCTGTAACCGTGAAACCTGGAATGACCACTGGAGGGTTTGATATTGTGGCTAAAGTGACAGGTGATACAGGGATAATGGAAGAGTGTGCGATTAGTGTAAAGGTGAGCTCACCAATCGAATTTGAACATATGGTTGGAGAGGTAGCTTGTGGAGAAGAATTTGCAACATTCAGCGGAATGATTAGCGGAGGAAAGCCTCCTTATCAAGTATCGATTACAAATGCTGGGTATGAGAATATCTTTGAAGTAGCGCAAGAGGGGAGTATTGGGGATATTGAGTTAGCAAAAGGAGCTTATATCGTAACGATAGAGGATCATAACGGATGCATAATAAGCAAGGAAATAGTAGTAGAGGGAGAAGAAGGCACACCAGATGCTCCAGAAGTGGATGATGAAAGAATTTGTGTGGGGACTTCAGCAATTTTAAGTGTTATTAATCCTGATGAGAATTGTCTATATACCTGGTATGCGACCTTGGAGGGTGATGTGGTACTTGGATATGGAGAGACATTCCAGACACCAAACCTATCAGAAACCACAGTGTATTATGTAAGCTGTACGATTGATGGCTGCGAGAGCGCTCGTACTCCTGTGGAAGTAGAGGTGATTGACTTCAAATGCAATCAACTAAAACAATATTGGGAACTGAATGGCATTTCTTATGGTGTGACTTATGCGCAAGACGAGCAGTTGTATATCTCACTGACGAATAAGAATGATATGGGGTTAGAGATGGAAAAGGTTACTTTTTATCTTTACAAGTTGGATGATCAAAATAACCGAACACTCATAGAAGTAGTAGAAGATGATACTGCTCCTTATTGGTATGATGAGCAAGGAATTAATTTCACACAAGAAGGAGCAGGGCATTATATCTTGAAGGTGTGTCAGCACTTTGCTCCACCGGTAACTCCAGAGGCCGTAGAGTGTTGTTATGAGATTCCTTTTAAGATAGAAGAAGGTAATGGAGATTGTGCTTCTTTGGATTGGAGAATTGAAGGTGCTCAAAATGGACAGGCTTATCCCCTAGGACAAGAATTCTTCTTTGAGGCGGTATCTGATAATTGGACACCTCTTCCTGAGAAGGTCTATTTCAGAATCTATCAGGACCTGAATGGAGGAGAGGTATTAGTGGACGAGTATGTAGATTATACATTACCTTTTGAGTACAATAATGGTATGGGATGGACTCCTGAAGAGGCAGGAATCTATAAAGTAAAAGTATACCTGCATCTTCCAAATGGCGAAGTTTGCTTTAAACAATTGCGTTTCAATGTAGAGGATGAGGATGGGCAAGGAACAGTTCCTCCACTATGTGAAGACTTGGAATGGAAAATTGGAGGGATTCACCAGGGACATGCAGTAGAAGAAGGAGAGACTGTACAGATTCAAGTGAATACGTCTCACTGGCCTCAGCAACCAGAGACGATTATTGTAAGGATCTTTGAGGAAATAGGGTTGGGCTCTGAGCAAGAAATCTTTGTAGAAGTATTGGATACTCCTCCATATATCGTAGAATGGCTAGCAGAACAGGAAGGTCATTACAAAGTGAAGTTCTACGCATACTTTGCGGATGGGACAGTATGTTTTGAGCAGTTGGAGTTCAAAGTAGGAGAAGATGTTCCAGTAATTTGTGAGGACTTGATCTGGAGTATAGACGGAGTCCTTCCTGATTTCCATTATGAATCAGGCGTAACGTTATATCCTTCATTGGTATTGGAGAATTGGGTAGAAAACCCTCACAAAGTGACCTTTAAATTATTCAAGCTAGAAGGGCAAACAGAAACCTTGATCGAGGAAGAGATTTTGGAAACCGACCCACCTTATGCATTTATGGATCCTGATGGAGTAACCTTGACAGATGCCGGCTATTATGTACTGAAGGTTTATCTCCTTCTTTGTAGTGGGGAAGTATGCTACAAACAAGTGAAATTCAAGATAAAGCCATCGGAATATAGTATGAATGCACGTATTGCAAGTCTATATCCAAACCCAGCTTCCACACATTTGAATATCCTATTACAAGCGCCATCAGAGTATGATAACTTGACGCTGAAGATTATCAATGTGAACGGACAAGAGATGATGTATACGGTAGATGCGCTGAGTAATGGCTTACATTCCATTGATGTACAAAGTTTACCAGCTGGAGTATATAGAGCAATATTCTCGAATAATGGTCAGGTAGTGAATAGTTATCAGTTCCTGAAGCAATGATGTTGTAATGATTAGGTAGAGTCATTTTAGAGGAGAAAGGAGAAAGGAGAAAGGAGAAAGGAGAAACTTTGTATAAGAGGTATTCCTTAATCCTTCCTCCTTAATCCTTATACATACATACTTTTGATCAACTTCAATTTTTATGGAATGAGAGGCAGTTTCTTTTATTTCTCCCATTGTTTAAGGACAGTCATTGGGCTTCATACTTCTGATCCACTCAGCAATCAAGGCAACCCCTTCCTTATGAACCACACTTCTACCTATTTCTGGCATTTTTAGGGCTTCATCATTGGATTCCATACGATGAACAAGGAAGGATGACTCAGGATTACCACGAACGATGTCGTATAGGTACCCACCCGAACCACTAACGGCAGGGATAGAAACTTGACATATCCCCAAATTATACCGATCATTTTCCTGATGATAGAGAAATAATCCAGAATCGTGTGCAGGACCATTGGGACGATGGCAATGTCCACAATTGATATCTAAATAGGCACGAGCACGAGCTTCCAAAGATTGTGTGGTATCTTCCCAATTTGCTGCCTTTTCTATACTTTCTATAGGAGGTAAGTTAGACAGCCATCCCATGGTTTCCATTTTCGTCAATTGATTATACGTTTCACCCCCATCGCTATAGTCCATATTGAGATTTCGACTACTAGGACCAATGGGGCTCATTGAATTACTTAAGGTGTGACAATTTTGACACTCTGATCTCTTTGGAATTTGGTAAGAGATTGTTTGTAAGCTTCCTGCTTGATCAATCCATGAAGCATCCAATCGTTTTCCCTCCGGCCAATAGTCAGCATCTGTTTGTGTTGAATTCCATTTGTAGGGATAAGCTTCCCATCCATTCTCTTTATGGACTAACAATCGTGTTTCAATAAGCTGCTTTCCCAAATCAGGCCTCCTTTCATCCTGATAATAGTAGAAGTTCTTCACCAAAATAGTACCCACAGGAAAATCTAAGGCTTCCAACGAACGGTAAACGATGCTTGTCTCCTCAGGCAAATAGATAAACCTTGATTTATAGGCGTAATCTGTAAATAGAGCAGTGTTTAGTGTATAAGGGAAGACACGAGCATTAGGGTACATATTCGACAAGGAGTCCTCATCAAATAAACCATACGCTGATAGTGTATTATAAGGAACTTCAGAAAGGATTACCGTAGGTATGGGGCGCTCTATTGGAGGAGGACTATCTTCTTTACAGGAGGATAGACCTAAAAGTACAAAGACGTAGAGGTAAAGCGCTTGAGGTAAAGTGTAAGTTTTCATGGAGAGAACTTACGTTTTATGTATTGAAAGTGAAGGAGTTATTTTTGAGGGGATATTACATGGTTATTTTACCAAAGATAATTAGAAATAAGTATTTAAATTCGTGACAGCTAATGTCTCTTATTTGTCTTTTTCAAAGACAAGACCTTTTCGAAACTTTCTTAAATAATATTCGTCTGAATTATTTAGAGCTAACCTAATAGCACTAAAAACTATTTTAGAAAGGTGATGTTCATTCATCATTTTTATTTTTAAATAACAAACAATGAAACTAAAACTTTTTCTAGCCAACTTTTTACTTTGCTGTTCTATCGGATTGTATGCCCAAAATTCTTGGTATGTAGCGCCTAATGGCTTGGATACCAATGCAGGTACTGATAGTTTAAGTGCGTTAGCCTCTATTCAAAAAACTATTGACCTTTCCTCTGCAACAGATACTATTTGGGTATTGGCTGGGGAGTATACTGAAAATATTGATTTCAAAGGGAAAGACATTGTATTGCAATCTAAAGATGGAGTCAGCTCCACCATCTTGCGTCCTTCCAATGTGTATGTGCCTTTAGTAAAATTCAATACTGATGAGACGAATGCCACGGTAATTAAGGGTTTTACAATGATTGGGGGAGGAAAGGATACAGGTATTGCACTTCAGGTATCAGGGAATGCAAGTCCAGAGGTATGGAATTGTATTATCCAGGATTTCGGGGATGGAGCAATATCTATTCTTAATGCAGGGACTTCCAGTTTAAAAGTCTTTAATACCGTATTAACTGATAACCTACAGGCGGTTAAGTACAATGGAAACTCAGGAGACGTGACATTAGCACACTGTACTTTTGTTGCGAACGATAGGCAAGGATTGTATGATGCTCATTTATCCGTTTATAATTCCATCATTCCGAGTATGGCACAGGCATTAGGAGCAAATATGTATCATTGCTTTATGGTGAATGAAGGATGTGACCCTTGTTACTATGAAGACCCTTTGGTGTTGAGTTCTTTTGAATTACATGATTATTCCCCAGCCATTGGAGCAGCCTATAACTATGACTTAGGAGTTGTAACAGACTTGTATGGCAATCCAAGATCATATGCTGATGGGAAAAATGCTGACGTAGGAGCTATAGAACATGAGCTGGATAGTGCAGCGGATATTCCCATTATTTTATATGTGGATGATAATGGAAGTGATTCAGGGTTGGGAACGGAAGCAGATCCAATCAATTCTATTGCGATGGCTTTGACTTTAGCAGTAGATGACTCAGCAAAGATAGTAGTGAAGGAAGGAACCTATACAGAGGAGTTGAGCATTGACAAGAACATTCATATTCAGGGAGAAGGGGAAGAGGTTATTCTGGAGGAAAGTTTGCTGACATTGAATGGAGGAAATGTACAGTTGGAAAATCTAAGAATTCAACAAAGTATTGCGGGAGCAACTTCATTAGAGTCCGTTATCAATGCTTATAATTCAAGTTCTACTATTTCAGATACCTTAACGCTGAAAAATGTAAGTATTTCCAATAATGCCAGAAGAGCATTAGTACTTAACGGTTGGGCATTATCCATGGAAAACTGCCAGGTTTTGGAGAATACAGGTCATGGTGGACTATATCTATCCAATTGTTCTGCTGATATATCGAATACAATAATCGCTAAAAATACGAGCAGTGATCATGGAGCGGGGGTCTACTTGGGTGAAGGAGCTACCGTGAATTTCAATCATGTAACAATTACAGAAAATAATACTTCAGCCAAGGGTGGAGGAATTTATTATTCGGACGTATTTACGGAAGTGAACCTAGAAAACTCCATTGTCTACGGGAATATTGCATCCGGAGAAGTGTCAGATTTGGATTGGATTAAGCAGGCACAGTTCTATGCCAATTACTCTTTGGTAGGAGGCGGATATATTGATGGAGTAAAGCAAGAAGGGGTTTGGTCCGGAACTGCAAACGTGACAGGAGACCCGAAATTCAGAGCTTCCTCCAAAGGAGATTATAGCTTATTGCCAGATTCTCCAGCATTGGAAGTGGGAAGTACCTCTTCTTTGGTATTGGATATGAATGGAAATACGCGTCCAATGCCAGTAGGCACTCAGCCGGATTTGGGAGCTATAGAGACTGAGGAAGCGAAGGGTACAGCTTATTTGAGTCTAACTTTTGAGCAACCTGCGGAATGTATGATCGATGAGGCAACGGTGGTGGTTCGTACAGAGGTTTCTTATTCAGGTAATCAACTAAGTTATGCATGGAGTGGTCCTGATGGATTTACTTCAGAGGATTCGGTATTGAGAGGTCATATCTTGGATGGTGTTTACAGGTTGACGTTGACAACTAGTGAAATGTCGTTGACAGATAGTATTGATTATGGGGCTTATGCTACTGTACCAAAGCTATATATTTCCACTGCAGGAGATGATACAAATATTGGTTCGAAAGAAGCTCCTTTAGCAAGTTTGAAGAAAGCAGTAGCGCTACAGCAGGAGTGTACAGAGTTTGTATTAGCTGATGGAACGTATCATGAAGATAGTTTAGTTTTGAATAAAAGTTCGATCATTACTGGTGCTAACCAAAAAGAAGTATTAATTGATGGTAGTGGGAGTTATCTTATATTTTCATGCGAAGCAAAGAGTATTACATTTAATAATTTTACTATTAGGAATGCAGAAGTTGCTATAAATGTACCTTCAACAGGTTCAAATTTAAAGTCTGCAATAAGTCTTAATAAATTAAATATTATTGAGCATGATGGAGGATTTTCTGAACAGAGTAGTGATGGTATTATTTCATTCAATGATAGTAGGTTGGTTATTTCGAATTCAGTAATAAAGAATAATACCTCAGAATATAGTTTGATCAGCAGTGGAAAAAACACTCAATTAATTATAAGAAATACCTTGATTGTAGATAATAATATTATTAATAAGGATGGTTACTATTCAGAAGGTTATTCAGTGATTGATATAAAGAATGATCCATATTCAGATACTAATAATCCACATGAAATAACACATACTACTATTGCAAAAAACACTCACCCTTACGGGATTAGTGAGAATTCTCACGTTGGGTTACAATTAAGAAACTCTATTGTGTTTGGACACAAGTATGATGTTCAAACATATAATGTTGACTTTCAAAAAGTATTATTAAATACATGGTTTTCTTCTAGAACATTAGAAGAAATGCAGCAGTTAGCTATTATAGGTAATCCAAGTTTTAGTGACCCCACCAACGGAGATTACACACTCTCCGAAAACTCTCCAGCCATAGGGGCAGGTTCCATGGATTACGTAATTCCTTATGATTTAGCAGGTAACCCACGACCTAACCCTGCAGGTTTCCAACCTGACTTAGGAGCCTATGAGCACGAGGATGGAGTAGCAGGAGGAAGTGTCTCGGTAACTGTGACTTCCCAGGGATGTACCGTAGAAGAGTTATATGAAGCTGAGATAGCAGTGAGAAATGTTCCTGCTCCATATACCATACAAGTCACAGGACCGAATGGTTTTACATCCAATAGTGAGTGGTTGACTGATCTGAATCTAGGGGGGTATCAAGTTTTAGTGACGGATAGTGAAGGAATTGAGTATACAACATCTTTTGAGCTAGTGGATGACTTTATTAAGGTAGAAGTAGACGTAACCAATGTGGCTTGTGGAGAGAGTGTTGGCGCTTTAGAATTACTCTCTACTTTACCGGAGCAAGCTAGTTTTTATTGGAGGAATGCCAATGGTAGTAAATTTTACGAGCGAGCTTTAACAGGCCTATCTGCAGGCTTCTATACGTTAGTCGTAACTGATGGAGCCAAAGGATGTACGATTGAAAAAGAGTATGAGGTGAAAGCCAATAGTGCGATCGAAAATTTTGCTATCGTCATTGAAGGTGATCAGGAAGTTTGTGCAGAAGGTGTGCCTAATACGTTACTCAAACTTGATGGTACTTACGATACCTATAAATGGTTCCAGAAATCAGAAATAGGAGAGTGGAACTTAGTAGGTGAGCAAAGTACTTATTCTGTTAATTCAGTGGGAGATTATCAAGTTATTGTAACCAAAGATGGACAATGTGGAGTAGATGCCGTAAGTATCACTGCCCGTCCAGCTATCACATTGACACAGCAGATCTGTGTGGTGTCGGTTGATCCAGCTACTGGGAAGAATATGGTGGTTTGGGATAAGCAAAAAGAACTTGGAATCGCTACTTATAGGGTATATAAGGAAGTAGGAGACAACGATTTTCAATTGGTAGGAAAAGTACCATTTGATGGGCCTAACTATTTTGTGGATACTGAGTCAAACCCTCTTGTGGCTCCAGAAAGATATGCATTATCTGTTGTAGATGAATGTGGTGTAGAGTCTTCAAGAAGTATTGCTCATAAGACAATTTATTTACAAGCCAACCAAGGAGTCAATGGATCTGTGAACTTAAGTTGGACTACCTATGAAGGTTTTACAGTAAGTCAAGTGAGGATTTTAAGAGGCCCTTCTTTAGACCGTCTTCAGGTATTAGATACACGACCAGCTAGTAATTCTCAGTACAGTGATGTTAATCCAAGTGCTAATGAGAGGATATATGTGATAGAGGCTGTAAATACAGCAGGTTGTTACATAGAAACAAATAATAATGCAAGGGTGTCAGAACAGCTCCCAATTAATGGTGCAAGATCAAATCCTGGTGTTGTAGAGGGAGAAGTTATCACGAAGATAGATGATTTTGAAGTAAAACAAGAGCAGATTATTGTTTACCCAAATCCTTCCCAAGGGAATTTCATGATTAAACACCCTTATTTACAAGGAGAATATACAATGCTCTTAAAAGATATTAATGGTAAGGTGATTGAAACAATAAAGCAAGAAGATGAGACATCTGAGTTTGTTTCACTTTCAGTACCAGGTTTGGTAAATGGAGTTTACTTTTTATTTATCCAAGTGAGTCAGAATACCTTAATTAAAAAGGTTGTAATCAATAATAACTAATAAGAAATAAAAAGACTTTTTTAAGTCATTACACAAGTAAATTCATTCACGATGAAACTAAAACTTTTTCTAGCCAACTTTTTACTTTGCTGTTCTATCGGATTGTATGCACAAAATCCCTGGTATGTAGCGCCTAATGGCTTGGATACCAATGCCGGTACTGATAGTTTAAGTGCGTTAGCTTCTATTCAAAAAGCTATTGATCTTTCCTCTGCAACAGATACCATTTGGGTATTGGCTGGGGAGTATACCGAAAATATTGATTTCAAAGGGAAAGACATTGTGTTGCAATCTAAAGATGGAGTCAGCTCCACCGTCTTGCGTCCTTCCAATGTGTATGTGCCTTTAGTGAAATTCAATACTGATGAGACGAATGCCGCGACAATTAAGGGCTTCACAATGATTGGGGGAGGAAAGGATACAGGTATTGCCCTTCAAGTGTCAGGGAATGCAAGTCCGGAGGTATGGAATTGTATTATCCAGGATTTCGGGGATGGAGCAATATCTATTCTTAATGCAGGGACTTCCAGTTTAAAAGTTTTTAATACCGTATTAGCTGATAACCTACAGGCGGTTAAGTACAATGGAAACTCAGGAGACGTGACATTAGCACACTGTACTTTTGTTGCTAACGACAGGCAAGGATTGTATGATGCTCATTTATCCGTTTATAATTCCATCATTCCGAGTATGGCACAGGCATTAGGAGCAAATATGTATCATTGCTTTATGGTGAATGAAGGGTGTGATCCTTGTTACTATGAAGACCCTTTGGTGTTGAGTTCTTTTGAATTACATGATTATTCCCCAGCGATAGGAGCAGCCTATAACTATGATTTAGGAGCTGTAACAGACTTGTATGGCAATCCAAGATCATATGCAGATGGCAAAAATGCTGACGTAGGAGCTATAGAACATCAGTTGGATAGTGCAGCGGATGTTCCCATTATTTTATATGTGGATGATAATGGAAGTGATTCAGGGTTGGGAACGGAAGCAGATCCAATCAATTCTATTGCGCTGGCGTTGACTTTAGCAGTAGATGACTCAGCAAAGATAGTAGTGAAGAAAGGGACTTATACAGAGGAGTTGAGCATTGACAAGAATATCCATATTCAGGGAGAAGGGGAAGGAGTAATTTTGGATAAAAGTTTGCTGACATTGAATGGTGGAAATGTACAGTTGGAAAATCTAAGAATTCAACAAAGTATTGCGGGAGCTACTTCATTAGAGTCCGTTATCAATGCTTATAACTCAAGTTCTACTATTTCAGATACCTTAACACTGAAAAATGTAAGTATCTCCAATAATGCCAGAAGAGCATTAGTACTTAACGGTTGGGCATTATCGATGGAAGACTGCCAGGTTTTGGAGAATATGGGTTATGGCGGATTATACCTATCCAATTGTTCTGCTGATATATCGAATACAATAATCGCTAAAAATACGAGTAGTGATCATGGGGCAGGGGTCTATTTGGGTGAAGGAGCTGCCGTGAATCTCAATCATGTGACAATTACAGAAAATAATACCTCAGCCAAGGGTGGAGGAATTTATTACTCCGACGTATTTACCGAAGTGAATTTAGAAAACTCCATTGTCTACGGGAATGTTGCATCCGGAGAAGTGTCAGATTTGGATTGGATTAAGCAGGCACAGTTTTATGCCAATTATTCCTTGCTAGGAGGAGGATATATTGATGGAGTAAAGCAAGAAGGGGTTTGGTCCGGAACTGCAAACGTGACAGGAGATCCGAAGTTTAGAGCTTCCTCCAAAGGAGATTATAGTTTATTGCCAGATTCTCCAGCATTGGAGGTGGGAAGTACCTCTTCTTTGGTATTGGATATGAATGGAAATATGCGTCCAATGCCGGTAGGCACTCAGCCGGATTTGGGAGCTATAGAGACCGAAGAAGAAAAGGGAACTCCTTATCTCTTTGTGTCTTTTAATCAGCCTACTGTATGTGTTATTGAAGATGCTACTATTGTGATGAACACACAAGTTGTATCTTCTAGCAAGGTAGAAGGTTATTCATGGAGCGGTCCAAATAACTTTACTTCTTTGGATTCTGTATTGAAAGGGCATATTGTAGATGGGCAGTATGTTTTGAAAGTAACAACAGATACCCAAACACTGGTAGATACTATCGATTATGTGGCTTATAAAAAGTTGCCGAAGTTATATGTGTCGGAAAATGGTAATGATGCTAATGACGGTCTGAAAGATACACCTTTAGCAAGCTTAGGGAGAGCTTTGGAGGTACAAGATGGATGCGTGGAGATCGTATTGACCAATGGAACATATTATGAGGATAGTTTGAAATTATCGCAAGATGTGATAATAAGTGGATTAGAGCGAGATAGTGTAGTTTTGAATGGAGGTGAAAGTAATTGTATGTTTCGAGCAGGGGAAGTATTTGATCAGGAGAAATATTTAAATGCTACCATAAGAAATATAACGATTACAGGGGTAGCACAGGTATTGTACAGTTCATGTCAAGATGTATCTCTTGAACGAGTATTACTGAAAGGTAATCACTATAATTTCTCTGATACACCAACATCCTTTGCAAATTTGATTAAGAGTAGTGGTTTCCCGAATTTAAAAGTACGAGATGCAGTAATTACTGGAAACAGTTCTTATGGGGATTTAATCTCATTAGGAATGGTGAGTTTCGAAATAACAAACACATTGATTGTTGATAACAATACAGCAACACCAACAACATCGGGGGTTTTATATGGTTGGTTTGTTCCTAATATGAAACATACCACGATTGCAAATAATAGTTATAAATATGGTATTGGTATGTTAGATGATGGTGGCGCAGGAGGGAAAATCCATAATTCAATTATTTATGGACATACATTTGATATTGGTTCAGAAAAACAAGTAAATGTTTCAGATTGTTTATTGGGTACATGGGAACAGTATACAGGCGATTTTGCTGCAAATAATATTATCATTGCTAGCCCGCTATTTAAGGCCTCTGAAGAAGGAGATTACACCCTCACTGAAAACTCTCCAGCCATAGGGACAGGTTCCATGGATTACGTAATTCCTTATGATTTAGCAGGTAACCCACGACCTAACCCTGTAGGTTTCCAACCTGACTTAGGAGCCTATGAGCACGAGAATGGAGCAGCAGGAGGAAGTGTCTCGGTAACGGTAACTCCCCAGGGATGTACCGTAGAAGAGTTATATGAAGCTAAGATAGCAGTGATAAATGTTCCTGCTCCATATACCATACAAGTCACAGGACCGAATGGTTTTACATCCAATAGTGAGTGGTTGACTGATCTGAATCTAGGGGGGTATCAAGTTTTAGTGACGGATAGTGAAGGAATTAAGTATACAACATCTTTTGAGTTAGTGGATGACTTTATCAAGGTAGAAGTAGACGTAACCAATGTGGCTTGTGGAGAGAGTGTTGGCGCTTTAGAATTACTCTCTACTTTACCGGAACAAGCTAGTTTCTATTGGAGGAATGCCAATGGTAGTAAATTTTACGAGCGAGCTTTAACAGGGTTATCTGCAGGCTTCTATACGTTAGTTGTAACTGATGGAGCCAAAGGATGTACGATTGAAAAAGAGTATGAGGTGAAAGCCAATAGTGCGATCGAAAATTTTGCTATCGTCATTGAAGGTGATCAGGAAGTTTGTGCAGAAGGTGTGCCTAATACGTTACTCAAACTTGATGGTACTTACGATACCTATAAATGGTTCCAGAAATCAGAAATAGGAGAGTGGAACTTAATAGGTGAGCAAAGTACTTATTCCGTTAATGTAGTGGGAGATTATCAAGTTATTGTAACCAAAGATGGACAATGTGGAGTAGATGCCGTAAGTATCACTGCCCGTCCAGCTATCACATTGACACAGCAGATCTGTGTGGTGTCGGTTGATCCAGCTACTGGGAAGAATATGGTGGTTTGGGATAAGCAAAAAGAACTTGGAATCGCTACTTATAGGGTATATAAGGAAGTAGGGGATAACGATTTTCAATTGGTAGGAAAAGTACCATTTGATGGGCCTAATTATTTTGTAGACGCTGAATCAGATCCATTGGCAGCCCCTGAGAAGTATCGTTTAACCGTGGTAGATCAGTGTGGAGCTGAATCGAAACAAAGTGTTCCTCATAAAACGATTTATCTACAGGCCAATATGGGTGTAAATGGAACAGTGAACCTGAGTTGGACTTCTTACGAAGGATTCGAGGTGAATCAGGTAAAGATTCTTAGAGGACCTTCATTGGATCGATTACAAGAATTGACAACCCGTCCTGCGAGTAATGCTCAATTTACAGATACCAATCCTAGCCCTAATGAAACAGTTTACGTAATTGAAGCAGTAAACTCCGCTGGTTGTTACATTGAGACAAGTAGTAATGCCAGAGTATCAGAGCAGGTACCGTTAAATGGGGCAAGGTCTAACCCAGGGGTTGTTGAAGGGCAATTCGTGACAGGAGTAGATGATGTACAGGAATTGTATGAAGAAGTGATCATTTACCCTAACCCTTCCCAAGGAGTGTTTGCTGTGAAGTTAGGATCTGTTGTGTCAGGTGATTGTGTCGTATCTTTAAAAGATCTAAGTGGCAATTTGATCACTGAGATGAAATCAAAGAATACTTCTGGAACTATTCAAGTATCGGTTGAAAATCTATCTGATGGGATGTATTTATTATTTATCAAAACAGAAAAAGGTACTTTAGTTAAAAAGGTGATGATTAGTCACGGTAATTAATAGAAGTATTACGCTAAATGACTGTATAATAAATATGAGTCATCCCATATTAACATTTAAGGGGATGGCTCTATTTTTTTATTTAAAACCGGCCTTGAAGAATTGCCGTTAAGATTTTTAATCGTCAAAGCGTTAAGAAAATTCCATTGTTTGAGCGTAGCGAGTTTGGAATTTTTAGCTTTTGCGATTAAAAATTAGGCAAATTCTTCAAAGCCTTGATTTTTTTGCTTCGTTTTTTCATCAAGGAAAAAATGAAGAAGCTCATAAAGGGCTTGTGAAATAGCTATAAAGTGATGAATTCTCAGAAAGCTAAGCTATTTGTTAATATGGGATGATTCATGTTTATTAATGGGGGACTACTTGATAAGCAGTTTTCCTGTTGTTATTTGATCATCCATTTGGATTTGATAGAGGTAAACCCCTTTGCTTACATTAATGTGCTGATTATTGGTAGTATTCCAAATAAACCTGTATTGACCTTTACTTATCTTTCCTTGGTAGACCTGTTTTACTATTTCTCCAGTCATATTAATGATTGATAGGGATAGTTGATGTTCGCCTTCTGGGATGGTAATGTCAAATTTAGTATGCTCATGCGAAGGAATTGGATACACATTGACATAAAATAGTTGGTCATTGAGGAGTTCCATAATCTCTGAACTGTTTCCGTATATAAACTTGAGGTTTACATGAGAAGCATTTTTCTGAAATTGTTGAACAGCTTGCATGTCGTAGAGCGCACGTGTCTCAGTATCCATGATGAGTAGTTTTTTACCATATGGTAGTAAAGGACGTTCCCATTGAATGTGGATATGATTGCTTTCAGTACTACTAAATGAAGCATTCCAAGTGGCTTGTTCAGTAGCTGGAATGATATCACCGGTAACTTCTGACGTTTTGAAGTCAGGACGATAGAATTGAGCTTTAGGGATATCCATTAAAAGGGGAACTCGTAATCCGTCAAAAGAGTCTATTCCAACTTTTGCTTGCGCATGCATCCCTATTTTAGAAATATGGTGCCATTTTGCATTACTCTTTATTTGCAAAGGTACTTGCCAATTTTGGGAAGCAGTAGTTCTTAAGTTACTTGTGGCTGAATTTTGATATGTTTGTGCACTAGGAATTACCTTTACCTTAAAACTTGGACCTGAATTGTACACGAAATATCCTTTGAAAGGTTCTAAAGTGGACGAAGTATTCACAGCCCCATCCCAATGGTATAGCTCTTCACTTAAGTTATTGACCAAATTATTTTTCAATGAGTGGAATGTTTTAAAGCCGACCCAGTCAATAGGCAGGTTATAAGGGGTACTAATCATATTCCACCCTTGTTCAAAAGATAATTCTGAAAGTGTTATATTTTGGTCTGCCGAATTGTATTGCCCAACATTATCAATCACTTCAGAGGTCATAGCTGGAAAGGAAGCATTCACTTGCTCCTTACTGATAAACCAGTAAGCCTTACCCGGCTGAAGAATATCATTTCCATTGAGTTCTTGGTAGCTATTGTTTACCCATTTAAAAACTCGCCATTTTGTATTATCGTAGGTTCCTAATGATGAGAAAATATGATTAATGCTCATATCTCGGTCTTGCGTTCTCAAGGGTAAGGAAATTATACGGTAATCTTCCGCTTTATCACCTATTCCTACAGTTTGCTGTAATGGTATATCGGAAGAAGTATAGCTCTTATAGCTTACAAGCCATTGATTAGGGTGTTTAGGGAAATACATTGTTTGACCATCTGTTGCCGTCACCTTGAAAAAGTAAGCAGTACCAAAAGGATCTTCAAAAGGTGATAGCGTTACCCGATAAGTGTTATCATTTTCAAGGCTCATTAAATTGTAGAGCGCGTTACCATAATTGTCGTTAGGAGTTATAAACCATTGATTAATAGATACCCTTCCCGTTTCTATTTTCTCGATCAGCTGTGGTTCTTTTACTTTAATTTGTATTTGTGAATTCGCAGAAAGGTCTATCGTTTTATTCAAGTTAAAAGTGGCTTGAACATCAATAATATCTTCAAGACTAATATTGCCACTTTCGGTAATGTTCACAGAAAACTCCGTACTTGTCCACGCTCCATAAGGGTCTTCAGCATAAACAGTAATTGTAGAATTACCAGTGGAGGCTTTTAAGGTTAATACCAATTCCTTATTGCTAGAAACAATTTCTGAAGTGATGACGGCTTCATTGGAGCTAATAGCCTCGTAGATTAAGGGATCATTATCAGCATCATAAAAAACATCTTGTAGGGAGATTACCTTGTTAGTTAAATCATCAGATATTTCTTGATTGGGAATGGGATTCTTGACTATAGGAGAATTATTGCTAGCTGCTTGATTATTAATACAGCTAATATTAGCTACCCAGCCTCCTTTATTGATGTCTGAATCAGAAGTAAAATGAAAAGTAAGAGCTCCGTCAGCGTTGGAGGCTGTCAATACATCAGGTAAAGTTTCTCCTGAAAAAGTACCGATCAGCTGACTGTTATCTTTTGATAGTGCATCGTATACGAAGAGTTTGTCAAAGCCATCTTCCAACTCGAACGAAGTGAATGTAACTTGAATATATTCTCCATCTACAGCAGGAAGTAGCGTCATGGTTATGTCAGCATCATTAGGGTAATGCTCATCTCCGCCAGCATCTTTGAAAATACGATCACAAGCAATGAAGGATCCATTTTCCATATTTAGATCAGCTGGAGGCGGATTGACTGTAACTGAAAAAGCATCTGAAATACTCCCTCCATTGGAGTCATATGCAGTGATTGTAACGGTTGTGCTTCCAGTAGATGTTCCTTCGTATAGGTATAGGGTGTCATTATCCACAGTTGCAGTGATGATCATACTGTCAGTGACCACAACACTATAACTCAAAGAAGCATCATCAACATCATTAAAAACGTTCGCTAGAGGGATTGAAGTAACGGAGAAACCAGAAGTTAATGTATTTAGATCACTTATAGGATTTATAACCGTGGGAGGGGTATTCGTTAATGAACTATACTCCACATTATTTTTTGTAATATTTATATGAGAGGCTTTTCCAATAGCGTTCAACGCCATAAATAGTATAAATAATACAGTAAATAACTGTTGAAACCGGAGAGAATGAATAAAGAAATAGAACGCTCTTGTTTGACCGTTAATTATTGAAGAAAGCATGTTATTGGAGAAAATAAAGTTTTATAAAAGTAATGGATTGAACTTGTATTCATTGTGAAAAAATGATCATCGTAAATCAGATACAGATTACTTTCAATTCTTTTAAAAAGACAATTATAACTAGAGTATTGCTAAAAAAAATATAATGTTTTATTCAAAAAAAACAGATTGTCATAAGTAACGAAGAGAGAACCTTTTTTTAAAGAAATTCTCTCTTCGTCTTAATGAAATTAAATTTTACTACTTTCCAACTCATGCCTCTCTACAAGCTCCTCCAAAAAGTTACTATTAGCCTCCAATAACACCTGATAGCAACGTTCAAATCCATCCATCGCCATGCCGTAAGGGTCTTCCACATCGGCACCGGAACGTGTTTTGTCATAAGCACGCATCATATGTAGCTTTTCCACTTGTGCTGCTGTAGGCTGAAGTGCTTTCATATTTCTAAGGTTGGATTGGTCCATCGGAATGATGTAATCAAACTTCTCAAAGTCTTCTTTGATAAACTTACGGGAACGACTTTCTAAATTGATTCCATGCAAGGCAGCCGTTTTCATCATATTAGGGTCAGGAAGTTCTCCATTGTGCCATCCACTGGTGCCGGCAGAGTCAATTTCGAAGTGATGCTCTAGTTGTCGCTCTTGTACAAGGTGTTGGAAAATGCCTTCTGCCATAGGGGAACGGCAAATATTACCTAGACATACAAATAATACTTTAATCTTACTCATAGGTTTGTTTATCAATTAAGGTTTATCGATTATATAGTAGTTAAGATTGAAGCTATCGCATGATGTTAGTTTATCGGTTATCGCTTATTGTTTATAAACGATATGCTATACCCCATTACATGGAGTCTCTAAACTGTATATTATCCCGTAGACAGCGACAGGGTTAATCTTAAACACTATAGCTTATTGTTTCTGACTAAAATAACTTTCTTCACTGCTCACTGCTCACTGCTCACTGCTCACTGCTCACTGCTCACTGCTCACTGCTCACTGCTCACTGCTCACTGCTCACTGCTCACTGCTAAGATACAGCGATCTTCTCTGATCACTTATAAAAAAGATAAGAATATTGTATTTTATGGTTTTTTATTCAATGAATATCCCATAATTTATCCCTAAATTTAGAAAGGAGTAATAGAGGAAAAAATGTACCTTTGTCAAGGAAATATTAGTTTAGAGCTTTGAGGGAGGATTATACCTAAGGGCTTGTCTGGAATACTGATTAGGTAGATCTTTCTGAAGTAGTTCAAGCAAGCTCTAAGATACTATAGAAGAGAATACAAGGATATGGCAATCAATATGCAACAAAATACGGAAGGTAGTAACAAGGAAAAAATCGAAGAGATTAAGCAGTTATTTGTAAATTATCTGGAGGAGAAAAAATTACGTAAAACTCCTGAACGTTTTGCAATTATAGAGGAAATATACGGTAGGGGAGGACATTTTGATGTAGAGTCTTTGTACATCAATATGAAGAATAAAAACTATAGGGTTAGCCGTGCTACAGTATATAATACACTGGATTTATTATTGGAGTGTGGGTTGATCGTTAAGCATCAGTTTGGACAAAACCTGGCGTTGTACGAACGTTCTCATGGGTTTAGACAACATGACCATTTGATTTGTCGAGAGTGCAATAAGATCTTGGAGTTTTGTGACCCTAGAATACACAAGATCAAGGAGATGGTAGAACAGATCTATAACTTTGAGATTGTAGATCATGCGTTGCATTTTTATGGACAATGTAAAAATGAGGACTGTGAAGGGCGAAAGAAGCAAGATTCGTAATATAAAAAGTAAGGGCTTGGTAGTTGAAACTACCAAGCCCTTATTTTATCAAGAATTTCTATTGTTAAGCTCATCCCTTATTTTGGCGGCTCTTTCATAATCTTCTGCTTCAATCGCCTGTTTCATCATTTCCTCTAGCTTGTTGCTAGGAATGTCAGACAACTCATTTTCTTTATCCTGTAGTAGCTCAATTAGATCAGCATCTTCTTCCGATTCCAATGAGATTTCTTCTTCCTCATCGTCTTCATCATAAAGGTCGTCTACTTTAATTCCCGCTTCTTCCATCACACTTTCATCGGCAAAAATAGGTGACTTGAATCGTATACCTACAGCGATCGCATCAGATGGTCGTGCATCTAATTCTATGATTTCACCATCTTTTCCTTCACAAATCATCGTGGCATAAAAAATACCTTCTTTGAGGTTGGATATGATGACTTCCTTAACGGTAATGCCGAATGAGCCCGCAAAAGATTTAAACAAGTCGTGTGTCATTGGACGGTTGGAGGATATTTTCTCAATCTCCAATGCAATTGCCTGCGCCTCAAACATGCCAATAATGATGGGTAGTCGTCTTTTCCCTGAAACTTCTCCAAGTACCAAAGCAAAAGATCCGTGTGTGGAGTGACTGGCAGATAGTCCTAGTATTTCGAGTTTAACCTTATTCAATTTCTGTTCACTATTAAATCCCCTACAAATGAAATTTGTTAACGTCGTTCCAAAAGTACAGACAATCTATAAAAGTGACACAATTCACAAAAGATTGGATCATTAGCTTGCTGTGAAAGATGAAATAAATTTATAGTTATTGTCCTATATTGAAGTTTAAGTATACTACAATTATCTCAAAAATCTATCATTAGCGACAATTAAAACCATAAAAATATATCTCCATAAATGGAAGAGATCATTCTTTTTAGAATGCCTTTTATTAAAGGTAAATGAATGGATGTTGTAAATAATTGTCTATCAAATGTTTATTTGGCCTTTTGATAAGTAAGCTCTAAGATTGAATATTTATCCGTCATACTACCAACTAGTGGATTGATTACTAAGTAAACTTACAGTTAAGTACTACTTTTAAACGGTTTAAGGAAGAAGGCGAAAGGATTAATAATGATTCTCCAGAAGCTTCTATTCCTTTATCCTTCCTCCTTTATCCATTTGAAAGTAGTGCCTTTATTTCTATCAAAAAACTTATCAATTAGTCCACTCAACACGGCTAGTTGGTTGCGTGACGGTTATTGATACAACCTTAATAATAGACGCTCAGATATTTTAAACAAGCTTTAAAGATTGAACAATAAAAAATTATCATCTGTTTCTTTTTGCTTTAAATCATCATTTAAAGAGTTGTGATCGGGGATTTCCAATAGCTTTACCTGGCTGTTCAATAGGATGCTTGATAAGTTGTCAATTCCTTGCGCTAGGTAAGTAAGCAATAATGGATAAGCTTTAGGTTCCCATATGCACGCACCAGGGATAGGCATACCTGTTTTTGGATGTGCAAAAACGGTAGCAATATTGGCAGGATCTCGTTCCTCATGGAGCAATTGTAAAATCTCCTGATCGAAGCGTTGGTATCGAGTGTCTAATACCCAATAAGCCTTGTCTGGATTTTGTCGAAAAGCAGAAAGTAGCTTCCCCATTGCTCCTAGATTTTTAAAAGTCTCAGGAATAAAAGTAAACTGGCTGCTATTAAAAAATATACGCTCTTTCTCTGGCTTGACAACCAGTCGCCTTTTACAATATACTTTTAAGGCTTGACTACAGTGTCTGATACTTTGAATGTAGTGATGATCCTGGGCATGGTGATCGATCAACCCCCATATCTCAGGAGTGTTTTCTTTTATCAACTTACTGATGACATGAACAGCCCCTTCCGTATTGGTGATTGAACAAATAGGAATTCTATCCCAGTTTTCCATATGCCTTTTTAAGAAATCAGGCACCTCTTTTGTCCCTTCTTCTAAGACAATCAACTTGACGTTGTTGATCTTGTGCAATCGTTGCTTTAGGGAAGAATAATGCCTTTGGTCCAGAAGCAGGATTTGTTGACTGGCTCTGTAATAGTTGCCATCTACAAAAACTAAGTCCTTTTCCATCATCAAAAGACGTAATCCATGAGCACTAAAAGCTTTTCGGAAAATTGCTTTTGTATGTGTGCTGTTGTCTAGAATTTCTGTTTCAGCACCATGTGAGAGGGCTGAATAAGTATCATTGTTGATATCAGCGTAGATGTCTTCTGGTTGTGACTCTGATCCTAGATATCCGATATGATACTGCTCTGATAGGCCTTCGATTAACTCAAAGGCTAATCGCTTATTGTTGTAACAGGTTGACCCAATAATCGCAAATTCGTTTTTCCCAAAACGACCATTATCGGGTTTCTTAAGTTTGGAGATTAATGTGGTTGTTTTCATATGCATAAGGTTTACATATTACGCATGTTACCAGAAAAAGTATGCTATATGATTGCCAACTTCTTTAGGGAGTCAGTTAATCATGACTTGCAATGCGCATGCGTTGTTAGAAAATAGGTGACTTTTATGGTAGTAAAAAATATAAGGATACACTCTCGGTTTGTTTAATGATGATAAAATTTCTTATAAAAGATGGTGTTTTTTTTAGTATAAAACAAGGTATAAGGCAAAAGAAAGCACGATGCTTACGATCGTGCTTTCTTTTTTTAATAGTCTAATTTCATGCTAAAATTTAAAAATCGTTGAGATAATGTATTGGGAACCGCAATTTTTTGTTGGTTGACAAAATCATCTACCCAGGTGAAGGATATATTATTGTTATTGCCAAACATATTGAGAATCTCAAGTCCAAGTGTTAGATGATGGGCTATATTTCCCTTACTCTTATTGAAAGTAATGATTTTACTAAAACCAATATCTGCACGGGTATAATCCGTTCCTTGACTAAGCAAAGCTCTTTGATTAATATCCCCCGGAGGTCCATATGGGAGTCCTGAGCCGTATAGCATACGTAGGTGTACCTGCATACTAGGGTTGTTCGGTAAGTGGTCCCGGAAGAACATACTGAACGTCATCCGTTGGTCTGTCGGGCGTCGAACGTACTCACGGCTATCCTCTTCAAGATCCTCTCTGGTACTCATAAGGCTAAGGGTAAACCAAGATTCTATCCCTTCAATAAACTCTCCACTAAGACGGAGGTCCGTACCAGCCACATAAGCGGTGGTATTGTTGTTGGCGTAATATCGAATACGAACATTATCCACATCATAAGCGACCACATTCCATAGTTGCTTGTAGTAGATCTCTGTAATAAACTTGAATGGACGTTTCCATTTTTCAAAATTAAAGTCCATTCCTCCAATCAGGTGCCAGGAGGATTGCGCCAATAGGTCGGTATTCAGGTTGCCTTGAAAATCAATCATTTCCCGGTAGAAGGGAGGTTGGTGATAGATTCCAGTTGACAGGCTGAAAACAATGTCTTTTTTCCAGTTGGGTTGAATGGCATATTGCAATCGTGGACTGTATAGCCATTGTCCGTTCAGGGAGGTATATAGCGTACGAATACCTGCCGTTAAGGTCTGTTTTTGTCCTAGTAAAAATGTTCCTTGTAAATAAGAGGCTACTTTGTTATTCTCTATTTGATTGAGTGATTCCAGTACAGGAGTACGTTCGATAATATAACCAACGGAATCCTTGAAGCCGTATTCATAAAGCCTATTCTCTAGTTTTTCATGGTCGTATCTTAGGCCAAACTCCACACTTAAGGAAGGAGTTAAGTTCCATAAGTTACGGCTCTCCAAAGCATAGATCTCAGCATCCATGGCATTGCGGGCATATTGGTACTCAGAACCAACACCGGTGATTAGCTCCTCTTCGTTGATATCTTCTCCAGGGCGCTCTTTTACATCAGCTATCCTGTAGCCACTTTCTAGGTCAATAAACTCTCTCTCTTGGGTTTTGAGTGCCGATGCAATCAAATTGGTTTTAAGGTTTTCACTTACCCAATGCCCCAGATTAAGGCCTCCCTGAAAGGTGTCATAATCGAGCTGTTCCCTTCCTTCAAAGTCTACCGTTAGTTTCTTGGCATTATTGAAAGTGCCAAAACGTGTTTCCCTTAAAGTAGGAACGACCTTATAACGGTTGCGGGCATAGGAGGTAAGAATACCTAAGGTTGTCTTCTCATCTTTTTCGGGAGATAAGTCAATGTCTACATAGGATTGTAAATCATAAAATCGTGGAAGGTACTCTCCATCAGTGTCCAAGGTCCCTAATAAGTATTCTGCTGATTTATGACGAAAGCCAGCCATATAACTTACACGGTCTCCAGCTTTTCCTCCTGCAAAGATTCCTCCTCCCAATAAGGATGCTGTTACAGATGCCTTAAACTCTTTTGGGGCTGCATACGCAATGGATAATACAGAGGAAAGCTTATCACCATAATGAGGTTGCCATCCTCCTGAAGAGAAAGAAACACTACCCACCATATCAGGGTTGATAAAGCTAAGTCCTTCCTGTTGCCCACTTCTTGCCAGAAAAGGACGATAAACCTGTATATTGTTAACATAGACCAGGTTCTCGTCAAAGTTTCCTCCTCTTACAGAGTATGCAGAAGAAAACTCATTATTACCATAAATCCCTAGCGCACCTCCTGCAATTAATTTTTGATTGAAATCCCCGAAAGGAGTGATCACCTCTTGTAAGGCTTCCGCATCTACCTTGATCGTACCGGCACTTTCCCTTGCCTCGGGAATATTTTTTCCTTCTACCGTAATTTCAGAAAGTTCTTTTGACTTTAACAAGAGACGGACGTTGTGTACGCTTTCCATCTCATCACCGATTTCGATATACAAAGTATCATTGCTATAGCCAGGGTGGGAGAATACAATCGTTTGCGTACCTAAAGGAAGTAGGTATTCATATTGCCCATTTTTATTGGAATAGACGGGAGGAATAGGAAGTGAAGGGGCAGTAATGGTAGCGCCTTCTAATGGGATTCCATTTTCCTGATAAATGTAACCATTTAGTTTTCCTTGCTGTCCATTGGAAAAATGAGCAGATAGAAAAAAGAGAAAAAATAAGGTATATCTAAAAAAAGCGTGTTTCATGAAATTGGCTGGTGGTTTAGCATCCATTGGTCCCTGATATGCAACAGGAAACATATCGTATTCATATAATTTTTATTGGCAATCTAATGTTTTCTGTTAATATCTTTAAGTATTTATTACAGAAATCATATGCGAAAAAGGGTATATTTATGGTCTTTTGTATAAATATGTCTACTTTGTGTTATTCTATCGCTGATAGGAAGGGAGTTGTTCCTGTCAGGCAGTTCCACTATTTAGCTATCTAAAACCATGTTAGAGCAACAAGAAAACAAACCAACTGAAAAGGAGCATATCATTGATGATGTGCGCTCTTATTTCCTGAAAGATTGGCCTGAAGGGGTGCACCTAGAGCAAGCATATTTGCACATTGGGATGTACTTGGGGTGGATTATAGAACACGACTTGTATAGTGAAGATTTTGAGGAAGAGTTTGATGTACAAATCTTCAGGTTCAAGAAAAGGGATTTGAGCTGTATTATTATTGGAGAGCTTTGGGATGGGATCATCTCCATGGATCAATTCTGCTTGCCTGAGGGCTGCGACTTTACAGATTATTATTATGCTGGAGGAGTGTACTTGCAGGATTACAAGGAGGTTTTTCATTGTAATGAAGCTACGATGTTTGATGTGGAGGATTCCTGGGAGAACTACGAAAAGATGATTCTCAAGATTAATGAACGTTACGAAGCTTGGAAAGCTGGGGCATAATGAGCAACAGTAAAAGTCTGAGTAAAAGAAATTGATGACAGATGGGGGTTATGTTATCCTTTTATTTTTGAGGTAACAAAGGGACGTATTGAATTAAAAAATGGCTGAAGAATCAGGAAAGGAAAAACTGACAACAAAACAATCGATATTAAGAAGGGGAATAAAAGGGTTACTCATAGGTTTGGGTAGCCTTTTGCTGTTGTTGTTAATTTTGATTTTTGGAGTACTCAAACTTCCTTTTGTACAAGAAAAGGTCGTTGAGATGGCACTGACGTATGTGAGAGGTAAGGTGAATACGGAAGTCTCCTTAGATAGAATAGTGTTGGACTTTCCAACCTCTTTAGTATTGGAAGGGGTTTATGTGGAAGATCAACAACAAGACACCTTATTAGCGGTAGATCGCCTGGAGGCCGCAATGGGAGTCCGTTCTTTGTGGATGAAGAAAATATCGGTTAGTGAAATTAACCTTCAAGGTGTGACGGCACATGTAGCCTTGAGAGAAGATTCTACCTTTAACTTTGATTACTTGGTGGAGGCTTTTGCTTCAGAGGATACGGTTGTGGTAGAAGAGGATACAACTGCTGTAATTCCAATTATCCGTATAGGAGAAACCAATTTGGAGGACATATACCTGACGTATGGAGATAGTGTGTTAGGGGAGGAGGCTGTACTTAGGTTAGGCTCTTTCCAGATAGGAGCTTCGACGATAGATCTTAATGCACCTTACTATGGAGTAGGAGAAATGATTCTATCGAATACGACAGCCTCTTATATTCGCTACGGAACAGCTACAGTTGTAGAAAAACCTGTAGAGGAAGAAACAGACTCATTGGGGTTGGATATAGGGGTATTGTTGAATGATATTCAGGTCATCAATACCAGCTTACTATATGAGGATGTCATGGCGGCCCAATATGCTCAAATAGAGATAGGAGAGTTTTTATTATCGCCTGAGGCGATTGATCTCAAGAACCAAGTGATTGCGATTGATAAAGTAGCGCTGACTGAATCTAAGGTGGGTTTTACCATGAAAAGTGACACCTTGGCTACGGAACAGGTTCCTGATTCAGGAACAACAGCTTTTACGGGTTTTACAGCAGGTTGGACTGTTTCGGTTGCACAGGTTTCACTAGCGGATAATCAATTGCAATTTGATGATTTACTTTATCCGACGTTAGAGGAAGGAATGGACTTTAGCCATATTAACCTTTCCAAGGTTCATTTGGAAGTGAAGGACATTCTGGCTAAGGACAAGGAAGTGCGCCTTGATTTAAGGAAGACCTCTTTAAAAGAAAAATCGGGTTTTTATCTCAAGAATTTATCCGGGGTAATTGATGTTTATGAAGATCATCTTAAGGTCGACAATAATATCATAGCCTTCGGGAAGAGTTATTTGGAACAGGACTTACTTCTTAAATTCCCGAATATCTACAATATTCCGAATGAATTAACCTCCCTGTATATTGATTATCATATGGATACGCTATCCTTTGATGGCAGGGATGCCCAACCCTTTACCGCAACACTGGAAGATATTCCTTATTTAGAAGTATTGGACTCCCTGAGAATAGCCTCATCTTTAGAAGTAAAAGGGTATTTGAATAAACTGGAGTTTAAGCATTTTGCTTTAGCTGAGCGAGATCGTTTGTCTTTCCAAAGTCGTATGACCTTGGAAGGGTTACCAGAGGCTGATTCCCTGGAATATCTACTATTTATAGATTCATTGGGATTGAAGCCGAAGGAAGTAATGGTAATACTGCCGGATAGCATGCAGGTGGAGGGAGTTAATTTACCTTCTTGGGCTTCATTGAAGGGACAAGTGGAAGGAAGCCTGACTGATATTGCTACGATATTGCAGTTGAATATGGATATGGGAGCAGTATATGCTGACTTTCATATGAGTGATCTGGAACAATATGAGGGAAGTGTTAAGGTGGGAGATCTTCAGGTAGGGAAGCTATTGGACGACCCTACAATTGGTCCACTTACCGCAACGTTTACCCTGGAAGGAAAGGGGTTAGATATTGAAAAGGAACTGTCGACCCAGTTTGATTTGATGCTGGAGGAAGCTACCTATGAAGGATACACCTATAGAGACCTTACCGTAACAGGGAGCAGTGAGCGCTTGGCTGCGAAGGTACATGCTTTTATGGATCGACCAGAAATTGCTTTTGATATAGGGCTGGAGGCTGATCTTAATAAAGAAGAGCCAACCGTAGGATTACATGTGAATCTGAAAAAAGCTTACCTACAACAGTTGAATCTAATGGAGGATACGGTGTATGTAGAAGGACAAGTGTACGGTGGAATTATAGGAATAGATCCTGAAGACATGGCTTTGGATGTGGTGATTGAAGATTTTGTTTTCCAGAGAGGAACTGTGCCCTATGCATTTGATCGTATGACACTAAGTGGTACATTGACACCTGATAGCGCCAATGCGATATTTACGTCCGATATATTAGACCTTTCTTTTAGTTCAAATGTACCTTTGGATAGCTTAACTGATTTGATGACACATCGACTCAATTCTTACTTTAGCTTGGACACAACTTTGGTGAAGAAAAGAGTGGCGTATGAAGATACGCACATTGAGTTTAAGATGATTCCTAAAGATACCTATTACCTGACAGAGGGACTAATTCCAGGGCTTACAGAAATTACGTTGGAACCTATGAATGGGTACTATGACAATGAAGAAGACGCTTTATTGCTCCATATGATGGTTCCACATGTTGTCTACAATGATATACAAGTGGATTCCTTAGGAATGGATGTTATCGCAGATACCTCCCATCTGGAGGCAAGCTTTTTTATGAGTAAGCTAGCACCATCAGATTCCATAGAATTGAACAACTTTAGTATTGATATTACCGCAAAAGATGAAATAGTTGATATAGGCGTATTCGGAGAGAATAAAGATAAAACAGATTATTGGCTCAAAGTCATCTCTGATATGGAAAATCGGGATGGAATATACGTATTGTCTTTTGACTCTTTGAGATTGAATAAGACGGACTGGAAGGTTTCTCCAAATAACGAGGTCCGTTTTGGACAGGGGGTTCCGTTTATTGATCAGTTTCAAATGCAAAGCAAGCAAGGAACTTTGAAATTGCAGACGGTGGTACAAGGAGTGGATTCTACGTTGAGAGTAAACTTGGAGGATGTTGATTTCAGTACAATAACTTATTCTTCGGAAAGAGAAAACTCCTTGCTGATGGGGGTGCTTGATACGGAAGTGGATTACCGTTATGATGGACAACTACAGACAAAGGTAGAATGGACCAAGTTGGGAGCTTTAGGACATGAGGTAGGAACACTTACTTTAGAGGCCAATAACGACGATAAGTTAGAGAAATATGCTTTTAATACCGCTTTAAAAGGACTGATTGGTGATATACAGCTACAAGGTAGTTATGACCTGTCTGAGGAAAAGGTACCATTGAATCTGGAGGTAGCAGTAGAGGAACTTAGTTTGGAACCATTGGAGCCTTTTGTACAGGAGTATCTGACAGAACTAGGAGGAGGGTTTGAAGGTGATATACAGGTGAAGGGCTTGGGAACTGCTCCATTATTTGTCAGGGGGCAACTAGAAATGGACCAAATGTATATGAGGCTCTTTATGACCGGAAGCCGATTTGATGTGGCCAAAGGAACTATAGGGTTCGATGAAAAGGGAATTACCCTAAATCATATTGAGGTACATGACCCTTCGGGAAATGACCTGGACATACATGGACGATTGGAGACTCAGGATTTCTTGGATTATCGTTTCAAGATTGATATTACATGTGATGATTTTGAGGTAGTCAACTCTAAAGAGCCACTGGAAGGACAGGAGTTATATGGTTTGCTGGTGGTGGATAATGCAACAAAAATTAGAGGGACACTCGATCATCCGGTTATCACTTCTACCATTAATGTGGACCGTAAAACAGATTTGTTTTATGTCTATTTGGAAGGCGGTGTAGCAGCCTTGGATCAAGGAGAAGGTGTGGTGGAGTTTATAGATATTTCTCGTCCTATAGACACCTTGGTTGTCCAGGATACCAATCCATACCTATTGGATGTGAAATCCAAGATTACGATACAGAAAGGAACCAAGGTAACCGTTATTCTTGATCCTGAGGCAGGGGATGCTTTGGAGCAAACCGGAGGGGGAGAACTCAACTTCTCTATGCAATCAGGAGGTGATATGGTGATGACTGGCGCTTATGAAATCGAGTCAGGAACCTATGGAATGACCTTCTATAAGGTGATTCCAAAAAAGGAGTTTTATATGCGACCGGGAAGTAGGATCTTCTGGACAGGGGATCCTATGGCTCCAACAGCAGATATCAGTGCCATTTATCGTGCGAAAACGCCACCTTATCCCTTATTGGCGAATAGGGTTTCAGATCCTGATCGTTATAAGGCGAGAAAAGCTTTTGATGTATACTTGAACCTGGAGGGGGAAGTGATGAATCCTGATATCTCTTTTAATATTACTTATCCGGAATCTGTTAATGGAAAGGATTCCAATATTGAAAGGGTACTTACAGAAATGAGAGAGGATGAAGGGCAAATGAATAAGCAAGTATTCTCTTTGTTGATGGTAGGTTCATTTATCAATGTCTCCGGTGGGGATGCCAATACGGGAGAGGAGATTGTAAGAGGAACAATCAGTTCCATGATTAGTAATCAGTTGAATAAGCTCTCCAGTGAATATGTCAAAGGAGTAGATTTAAGTTTCAATTTGGATAGCTACGATAAAACGGGTGGGGGAACACAGACTGATGTGGGTGTGAAAGTGAAAAAATCCTTGTTCAATGATCGTTTGAGCGTAAGTGTTGGAGGAACCTATATGAATAGCGAAGAGGCAGCCAATGCGAATCAGTCTAATGAAGGGACATTTTATGCAGACTTTGAGCTATTGTATAAAATCTTAAGAGATGGAACGCTACAAGGGAAATTGTTCCGGGAGCGTGATAAGGAATATTTTACTCCAGATGTTCAAAAGACGGGTTTCTCTTTGATGTATGATAAAAAGTACAATAAGTTCAAGGAGCTGTTTGAAAAGAACCTTGAAAAGAAGCAGGAGAGAAGACGTATGCAAGGAAGGATGAAACGTACGGATATGGGAGGAAGAAAAAAGGCTGAGCCAGCTAAAACGGAAGATAAGAAAAAGGTCCCTCCAAAAGAAGATGACACCAAGCCGACAGACGATCAGCCATTAATTGACAAGGAAAACGAGGAAACTATAATACAGGAAGAAGAGTAATGGGAATAATAAGATACTTTTTCGCAGGACTGTTCCTGTTCCTGACCTCCTGTAATGCCGCTAAATATTTACAGGGTGAGGAACGATTTTATGCGGGGGCAACAATTGTTTACGAAACACCTGATAGCATTGATATTGAAATACCTGTTCAAGCAGAACTGGAAAGTGTATTGACTCCGGCTCCCAATAATGAGCTGTTTGGGAGTAGAATAGGCGTATGGTATCGTTTAAGGGGAGAGGCTGCTAAGAAGAAAGGCCTTAAACGGTGGTTGGGAAACAAGCTAGGAGCAGATCCAGTGTTTTATAACGATAATATAGCCAGTAAACTAACGGATGTTCTTCTCAATCGAATGGATAACAATGGCTATTTTGGGGCTCGTGCCCGTATGGATACGGTACATAACCTGCGAAAAAAAGAGGTAGCAGTGACGTATACGATTACGGTCGATAACCCCGCATATACACTCAAGGATATTTATTATCCTCCCTTGGATAGTGCCCGAAATTCTTTAGAGAAGAATATTTCTATCCTTCAAGAAAGAAGTACCCTATGGGAAGGAGAACGCTATCAGCTAAGTCAACTTAGGAATGAACGGGAAAAATTGGATGAAAACCTTAAAAATAGAGGTTACTATTACTTTAACCCAGAGTATATTCACTTTATGGCTGATAGCACGGAAGGGGATAGGGAGGTCATGCTCTTTCTGAAATTAAAACCAGATATTCAAGAAAGAGTCTTCAAGAAATATAGAATAGGTGATATTGTTATCCGGCCGGATTATGATATTGATCAATTGAATATATCCAAGAAACATCAGACCATTCAAACGGATGATTTCCTTTATAAGGGTGACCCAAAGAACTTCCGTATACCTATTGCAGCCAGGGGAATGCGATTTAGCGAAGGGGACTATTATTCCAAGTTACAACATCAGGCCACACTGAAATACTTCAGTAGTCTAGGTATTTTTCGTTACGTAGATATGAGTTTGAAGGAACGTCCGGATTCGCTTCTGGAAGATCCTTCTGAAGGGATTCTGGATGTGGAGCTCAAGATGTCACAAATGACACCAAAATCGTTTGGAGCCGAGATTGGTGCAGCTCAGTGGGATAATGGTTTTGTGGGGCCAGAGTTCAATACTTCTTGGACACACCGTAATTTTCTGGGAGGTGCAGAGGTCTTTAGTGTATCTGGTAATGTGGGTTGGCAAAAGGAGTTTGGTAGCCAGCAAGGTGCTGTAGAGCGCTTGCTGATTTATGGTTTGGAAACGAGGATGAGAGTTCCCCGTATTGTTACCCCTATTCCTTTGCGGTTATATCATGGGAATACTATGCCTGCGACCAACTTCGTGGTTTCTTTGCAGCAATATAATTTTAAATTGCCTCCAGAGAGTAGTGTAAATAGTGACGATCCCCGATTTTTGATGACCTATGTGAATACGAGGTACGGGTTTGATTGGCGATCCAATAAAAGGTCCAGTCACAGTTTATATCCTGTAGCCATAAGTTATCAGATACAGAATGATCCAGATAATGTATTGGATGATCTGATAGAGGAGTTTCCATTTATCAGTCAAACATTCCGAAATCAGTTTATTATTGGCTCGGAGTATGCCTATACCTATAACTCTACGCCAGGAGTAGAAAATACGAACCGCTTCTTTTTCAGAGGGTCTATTGATGCTTCTGGAAATGCATTATACGGGGTAAAGTCATTGATACAAGAGGGGGAGAAGCAAAATGAACTCTTTGGAGTCCCTTTCTCCAGGTATGTTCGATTAGGCGCTGATACCCGTTATTTTGTTCCGCTAAGCAAGAAAGGACTTTTAGCTTCCAGAGTTTTCGCAGGTATTGGAATTCCTATAGGAGAGACGGAAGCATTACCTTTTTCCAAACAGTATTTTGTAGGAGGTGCCAATAGTGTGAGAGCGTTTAAGACTCGAAGAGTAGGACCAGGGGTGTGGACCACCGATGATGTTAATGCAGACTTTGCCTTGAGGGCAGGGGATATCAAGCTAGAAGGGAATGTAGAGTACCGTTATGATTTAAGTAAATACTTAAAATGGGCCTGGTTCTTTGATGCTGGAAACATATGGCTGAAAAATGACGAAATCAATATTGACGGCCTTCCCGCAAGAGAAGGAACCACCTTTGAGTTCAGTGAATTTTACAAGCAACTTGCCATGGGAACCGGAATGGGTTTTCGTATCGATGCCATATTTTTCGTACTACGTTTTGATATGGCCATTCCACTTCGAAATCCAGCAGAACCTGATCCTTGGGTGATTAAGAATATAGATTTTCCTTGGTTAGCGGATAATACAGTGTTCCATATTGCTATAGGATATCCTTTCTAAGGTAAGAGGTAAGAGGTAAGAGGTAAGAGGGGCGTAGTTTATTGCGTTCTACGAAGGAAGGTGAAAGTTACAACAAATAAATAAGGTGAAGCATGAAGAGTAATAATTAATTTCCTTCATCCTTTCTTTCGTATTCTCAAAATCATATTCCATCCTTAATGATTTTCATTTCCCCTTTTAACTACCCTTTTTATTTCCTATTTTTCATTTGTAAGCAACGACAAACAAATGTTTTTTGATAGGACTGTACGAAACATACAACGTATACAGCAAGTAATTGTGATTCTTTTGGAATACGGTTTTGAGGATGTGGTGACTAATACCAAGCTCAACCGTTTTGTGAAAGAAGGATGGACAAGAAGGAATAGGCCAATCACGGCTTATTCTCGCTGGGAACGTGTGCGTATGGTCATCGAGGAGTTAGGCCCTACCTTCATTAAGTTTGCCCAGTTGTTGAGTAACCGTCCTGACCTTTTGCCCAAAGGACTGATCAGGGAGTTTGAGAAATTACAGGATAGCGTTCCTCCGATAGATGTGGACCTGGCTCGTCATATTGTAGAGACAGAAACAGGAAGATCTATCGATGAGTTGTTCGTTTATTTTGATGAGGTGCCGCTGGGGTCAGCTTCTATCGGGCAGGTACACCGTGCCAGGCTGTTGAGTGGAGAGGATGTAGTGATTAAGGTACAGCGCCCCGAGGCAGATAAACAGATGCGTACCGATCTTGCGCTGTTGATGGATATTATTCGCTTAATGGAGAATTTCTTCAAGAATAATGGAATTCTTAATCCTATAGAGGTAGTTCAGGCTTTTGAGAAGAGTATGAATGAGGAGCTGGACTACCGTATTGAAATCCGTAACCTGATCAACTTCAAGAAAGCATACGAGAAAGATCCTCACCTTTACGTTCCCAAGGCCTATAAAGAACTATCCACCCGTAAAATCCTGACGATGGAGTTTGTCAGTGGTTGTAAGATCACAGATAAAGAGCGCCTGTTGGAGTGGGGGTTGGAGCCTAAGCATGTCGTGAAGCATGGATTACAAATCTATCTCAAACAGATTTTTGAGATGGGATATTTTCATGCCGATCCACATCCGGGAAATATCTTGGTGCGCCCTGATGGGAAAATCATTCTATTGGATTTTGGTATGATAGGCAAGATGAGCCGTTACCAGCGGTATGCTTTTGCCAATTTTATGGTGAGCCTTTCCAATGGAGATGCCAAGGGGGTATCTGTGTACTTACGAAAGTTATCCCATGATGGAGAAGTAGAGAATGCCCGTGAGCTGGAAAGCGATCTCAGCGAGCTGGTGGATGATTTTATCGTTTACGGAGGGGATGATACGGAAATTGGAGATATAGTTTCCCGACTTCAAAAAGTGATTTATAGGCATCGATTGTCAGTGGCAGGGGTAGTGTTCTTGATTCTCAGGGCATTAACGATACTAGATGGAATTGGACGTAAACTATATAGTGACTTTGAGATCATTCCAGTGATCAGGCCTTATGGGGCAAAGCTTCTAAGAGAGCAGTTTACAACCAAAAACATATCTTCTGATCTTTATTATTCTTTCTTACAATTTTCTTCCCTACTGTATAACCTTCCGTTAGAGCTTCGTTTTATCCTAAAGAAAGCCAGAACAGGAAAGTTATTTTTTAACCATCATATAGAAGGGCTAGAGCAATTGACAACAACCATTGATCAGGTGGTATCCAGGTTGAATGTCACGTTGATTTTGCTTGCTGTATTTTTAGGATCTTCTATTGTTACAGCATCAGATAGCCAATATCTGGCCCGTAATACCTGGGGGATTCCCTATGTCAGTATGGTGGGGTATGTTATCTCAATTTTATTGGTAATCCTATTGTCTATATTGAAGAATTTCAGAAAGAATGATTAGGTTGAGATAAATACCATATTTTGTTTAGATTCTATACAAAATATTACCACTCAACTTAAATAACCCATGGAATTACTAGAAAACCTTGTCAATAGCCTTAATGGCATCGCTTCATACATCCTTATTATTCTTCTTTTATGTGCCGGTGTATTCTTTACCTACCGTAACAAACTCGTGCAGTTTCGGATGGTCCCAGATATGTTCAAGTTATTATTGGAGGGCTCTGGGCATAAGCATGGTGTATCTTCATTTCAAGCATTTTGTATCAGTACAGCCTCCAGAGTGGGAACTGGTAATATGGCTGGAGTCGCTATTGCCGTGATTATGGGGGGACCAGGAGCAGTATTCTGGATGTGGCTTATTGCCTTGATAGGTTCAGCATCAGCCTTTGTGGAAAGTACCTTAGCCCAGATTTATAAGGAAAAAGCACCGAATGCCGATGCGTTTGTCGGAGGTCCCGCCTATTATATGGAAAAGGCCTTGGGGAATAGAGGGTTGGGCGTCGTGTTTTCCGTTTTGATTACAATCTGTTTTGGGTTTGTGTTTAATGCGGTACAATCCAATACGATCGCGGGGGCTATGGCAGAGGCATTTCAGTTTGACCCATTATGGGTAGGAGTGTCTTTGGCGGTAGTAACTGGATTAGTGATTTTTGGAGGAGTAAGTCGCATTGCCGTGATTTCTGAGGTCATTGTACCGATTATGGCCGTGGCTTATATTCTGGTCGTATCCTATGTACTCGTCTTAAACTTTACAAAAATACCATCTGTAATTGCCGAGATTATAGGAGGAGCCTTTGGCTTTCAGCAAGCCGCAGGAGGAGCTATTGGGGCAGCCTTGATGAATGGGATCAAACGGGGACTGTTCTCTAATGAGGCAGGGATGGGTTCGGCACCCAATGCAGCAGCGACAGCTAACGTATCGCACCCCGTAAAACAAGGATTAATTCAAACCTTGGGCGTATTTACGGATACCCTATTAATTTGTTCTGCCTCAGCATTTTTGATTTTAATTTCTGGAGAACATTTGAATGGAGAAGGGAAAGAAGGAATCGCCTTGACACAATCAGCACTCTCTTCTCAAGTGGGAGAGTGGGGAAATGTATTTTTGGCTGTTAGTGTCATGCTTTTTGCCTTTAGCTCGGTAGTAGGGAACTACTACTATGGAGAATCGAATATAGAATTTATCAGCAAAAAGAAACTTTACCGTTATATTTACCGGGCAATGGTATTGGGCATGGTCGTGTTTGGAGCCTTAGCCAAGGTAGAATTGGTATGGAATCTGGCTGACCTGTTTATGGCATTAATGGCCATGACCAATATATATGCCATCTTGAAATTATCGCCTATTGTAGCTTACGCTTTCAGGGATTATATGGAGCAAAAGAAGAAAGGAATTGACCCTGTATTCAACCCTAAACATATAGGAGTGATGAAGGGAGCAGAAACCTGGAAAGAAGAATGGGGGGATGAGATAAAAGGTAAAAGATAAAAGGTAAAAGGTAAAAGGTAGGGGCGACTCCAGTGCTGTCAATTTGAACTAAGAACTGGTCGTAGCGTCCTCGCTACGACTAAAATCATAACTTGAGCGTCCTCGCTCAAGGCCTTAAAAACGGGAGCGAGGACGCTCCCACTATGTTTAAGTCTTAGCCTGGAGGCTAAGACTAGTGTCTACCTTTTCTTAAATTGACAGCATTGGGGACGATCCCATGTGGTCGCCCTTGCACAAGGCATCGCCCTGTATGCACATGAATACAACATCAAAAACTAAACAATGGAAAACACTTACTGTCTCTTCGTTTCTACAAAAGGTCCAGAAGATCTACATCGCAAATACCACGATACAGCATACGGCTTCCCAATTGATGATGATAATGAACTGTTTGGGCGATTGATATTAGAAATTAATCAGGCAGGGTTATCCTGGGATCTCATCCTAAAAAAAGAAGAGAATTTTCGTAAAGCCTATGCCGATTTTGATATTGAAAAGGTAGCCAACTTTACCGAAGAAGACAGGGAACGATTACTTACTGATGCAGGGATTATTCGAAATAAACTTAAAGTCAACGCTGCCATCCATAATGCCCAGAGAATCCAGGAGCTTCAGCAAGAATATGGATCTTTTAAAGCTTGGCTAGATACACATCATCCCAAGACAAAAGAGGAGTGGGTTAAGTTGTTCAAGAAGACCTTCAAATTTACAGGTGGAGAAATTACCAATGAGTTTCTGATGAGTACGGGGTATTTACCGGGAGCACACCATCCGGATTGTCCTATCTATCAGGAAGTGTTGGCGCATCAACCGGCTTTTATCAGTGAGCAGTGAACAGTGTTCAATGAACAAGGAAAACTACTGAGATGGAGTGGTGAAATTAGGGTAGTCCATAGCCATCCGCCTCTTGTACGGCCGCGCCATTGGCGCGGCCGTACAAGAGGCTTGCAGTGATGTGTCTGTTTTATTGAATGGTGCTTGAGCGTGGACGCTCAAATAATGTTTAAAGTCCTAGCGAGGACGCTAGGACTAGTATTTAGAGAGAATCCAATAATTAAAAACTGAAAATTAATCATTAAAAATTAACCCCACTACATCAGCAATTATATACAAAGCATCAATTGCTCACTGCTCACTGCTTAGAGTCTAGCGTAAACAACTTAAACTCCACCCTGCGGTTAATTCGCTTATCTTCCGGGGTTTGAGGGTTAGCAATAATAGGTTCCGTATCCCCTTTTCCTTCTGCGAGCACACGCTCAGAAGAGAAGTTGCCATAGGCTAGTAGGTAATCCCTGATAGCATAGGCTCTTTGCTCTGATAGTCTCATGTTGTTGAAGCTGCTGCCATCAGAATCCGTGTGGCCAATTACTTTCAGGTGATAGTGTGGATTAGCCTGAAGGAACTCAATGATAAGGTGCAAGTTGTTTTCCATATCGGGTTTGAGATCCGCACTATTGGATTCAAAGTCAATGGACTTGAAGGTGATTGTTCTATTGGTATCTACGGCCTCTAATTCTTTTTCCATTGGCCCATCCATATAAAAAAGCTCTTCAATCTTGAAGAAATTGTCTCCCTCTACAATAAGAAGATACTGTCTTTGATCAATCAGTTCGAAATCAAAAGAGCCATCTTCCCGAATCTTCTTGGGAGCTACTTCAACTCCTTCATGAAGGTCAATAACGGTGACCGTCCCTTCAAATACCTTCCCGGTTGTAGGTTCTACCACTCTTCCTGAAAAGCGTACCGTACTGTTGGGTTTAGCGCCCATAGGTAGCGGGAAAGAATAGATGTCCATATTGGGTTTGCCGGGGTTGTCAGACTTGGCGAAGTAAAGAAGCTTGGACTCTGCATCTATGGCGAAGTAAAATTCATCTCCTTTACCGTTAACTAGAGGGCCAATATTTTTAGGTTCAAGGTATTGTTCCTCCTGACGGTATACTTTGAAAATATCGAATCCTCCAAAGTTAAAAAGGTGTCCATCGGAACTAAAATAGAGCACATCATAGGCCGAGTGCTGATAAGGGCTCACCTCATTTTTCATGGTATTGATCAATGGACCAAGGTTTTGGGCTTTACTCCATTTCCCTTTCCGATCTTTAATAGAATACCATAGATCAGTACCTCCGAAACCTCCTGGTCGAGATGAACTGAAAAATAGCGTGTCTTCGGTTGCATTAAGCGCTGGATGAGAGTCCCATAAGGGACTGTTGACTTCTGAACCTAAGTTCTTGGGTTTTCCCCAACTTCCATCTCTTTGTTTCTTGGAGACATAAATATCGCAATCTCCTTTTCCTTCTGGTGCGTGGCAGCGGACAAAATACAGTGAACGACCGTCTTTGCTTATAAATGAAGACCCTTCATTATATTCAGAGTTGATGGAGTCCAGTGGAGCGGCATCCATCCATTCTCCTTGAGGGTCTTTCTCTGAAATGTATAGATTTTCTACAGGTTTGGGTAGTGGAGCATCGCTCATTTCCATAGAAGGTGTAATGGCTTCTTGGGCTTTCAAAGAAGTATAAATCAAATACTGATCATTCTTTCCACCTATGGAGACCCCGTAATCATCGGCTGATGTATTGATACTACTGCCCATTTTTGTCAGTACTTTTCTGGAAGACATCAAGGTGTCGACCAATAGTCTTTTTTCAATTAATCGATAATAGTCTTCCAAATCAGCATAAAGAGGACGTTCATATAGAATCAGGTTGTTATATCGGGAAAGTGCTTCTTCTATATTTCCCCTGAAATGTTTTAAGATTAATCGATAGACTTCTTTTGCCAATTGCTTATCGCCATTGTAGTGCGCTGTACGTGCCAGTCTCCATAAAAGGGACATATCTCCCAGTAGGAAATAATCTTTTTCAAAGTCACTTAACTGGGAGGTATCATACAAACGTGATAAGGCTTCATTTACTTTTTTCTGGTTGGCAATATCATACTTTGGGGTTTTGCCAGCAACGCCTTGATTGAGGAAGTTGTCTATTCCAAAATTACTGACGTATTGATATAAGGCAGGATAGTACTTATTCCATTGCTTGGTATTTTCATATAGCTCAATCTGCTGAAGTTCCTTATGGTTTTTGTAGTAAGCGATCTTATTGATATTCGAAAAGACAATAGAGGGAGTGCCTAACACTTTACTGAGAGAGTCAGGAGAAAAGTTTTGTGCGTGGAGGTTATTTTGTTCTTGTGCGTGACTTATAATGGATAGACTAATACAAAGGAGCCAGCAGAAAGTTGTTCGCATAAGATTCATATCATCAGGGATAGTGCCTTCTTCAAGAAAAAAGTATAGTACAAATTTAGTGGTTATTCTCTGATTTGGCAGTCAGAGCTCAAAAATATGTCTTTTATTACTGACATTTTTTGTTGGATTAATGAAACCTTGTCAGGTTTTTTTTGTTAAACAGACACCTTGTCAGGTTTTGTGTTTTTATAGAATTAATATTGTTTTTGAGTGATTAGGGAGGTAATATATTGATTACTAGAATAAAATAAGGGTTTAAGAGGCTTTTTAGGGTGTTTTTTACATACCGTAATAGGATGAAACATTGGGATTGCTTCAAATTGGCAAACCTATTGATTAACTTTACTGATTATATAACTGTATCATGCTGCTGTGCTATTTTAACTTATACCAATAGCAACAACGACTAGCAACTAAACCTTATACAGTTTTGAATGGATTATTAATGAGGGATAATATTAACGATATGATGAGTGAATTTTCGGAAATGGAAACTGAAGGGCAATTGATCTCAGTCGTTCCTGCAGATGAGGATGATAGTGCTTTTGATGAAATGGAACATACCGAATTACCTGTTTTGCCATTGCGCAATGCAGTTCTATTTCCAGGGGTAGTCATTCCAATTACCGTAGGAAGGGAGAAATCTGTCAAATTGGTGCAGGAGGCTTATGATTCTTCAAAAGTAATAGGCGTGGTTGCTCAAAGAAGCAGCAAGAAAGAAGATCCGGCTGTGAAAGACCTATATAAGGTCGGAACAATTGCTAGAATCATTAAGACGATAAAACTACCAGACGGCAATACAACGATTATTATTCAAGGAAAACGAAAGTTTGCTATTGATGAGGTAGTTACGGAAGACCCATATATGGTAGTAAAGGCTTCTGTGATTAATGATGACTTCGCCTTCTCAACGGATGAAGAGTCAGAAGCATTGGTGGCTTCCTTGAAAGAAGCGGCCTATAGAATCCTGGAACTGAATAAAGATATTCCTGATGATGCACGTATTGCATTAGACAATATTGATAGCCTTGGCTTCTTGGTGAACTTCCTTTCTTCCAACTTGAACGTGGAAGTGAAAGTGAAGCAAAAGCTATTGGAAATTAAGAATGGAAGGGAAAAGGTTACGACTTTATTGGAGTACATGTTCCGTGAAATTCAGATGCTGGAGCTTAAAAATGAGATTGCCAGTAAGGTAAATCAGGACATCGACCAACAACAAAGAGATTACTTCCTTCGCCAGCAAATGCGTGTTTTGCAAGATGAGCTGGGTGTAGAAGGACCTGAACGCGATGCTTTGGAGCTGGAGAAGAGAGCTGCCAAAAAGGATTGGCCGGAAACAGCTGCGGAGCATTTCGATAAGGAGCTTCAAAAGCTGAAAAGACTGAATCCTGCAGCGGCAGAATATCCAATTGCATTGTCTTACTGTGAGTTCTTGTTGGACTTGCCTTGGTACGAGGCAACAGAGGATAAGTTTGACCTAAAGCAGGCACAAAAGATATTGGATAACGACCATTATGGACTAGATCATGTTAAGGACAGAATTATCGAGTACTTGGCGGTATTGAAGCTAACGAAAGATATGAAAGGTCCTATCCTTTGCTTATACGGCCCTCCGGGGGTAGGTAAAACCTCTTTAGGGAAGTCCATTGCCAAGGCATTAGGTAGAAAATATGTACGTATGGCTTTAGGTGGTGTAAAAGATGAGTCGGAGATTCGTGGACACCGCAAGACTTACGTAGGTGCTATGCCGGGTAAAGTACTGCAGAACCTTAAAAAGGTGAATTCTTCTAATCCAGTATTCGTATTGGATGAGATCGATAAGGTAAGCGCAGACTTCCGTGGAGATCCTTCTTCTGCTTTGTTGGAGGTATTGGATCCGGAGCAAAACAGTGCCTTCGCAGACAACTACCTGGAGGTAGATTATGATTTGTCTAACGTCTTGTTTATTGCAACAGCCAATAACATCAGTACCATACAGCCAGCCTTATTGGACCGTATGGAGATGATTGAGGTGACGGGGTACTCTGTAGAGGAGAAAATTGAAATTGCGAAGAAGCACCTGATTCCTAAGCAAAGAAAACTACATGGTTTGACCGCTAAGGATATCTCTTTCGATAATAAATCGATTAGAGCGCTGATTGAAGGATATACTCGTGAGTCGGGTGTCCGTAGCCTGGAGCGTACCATAGGGACAGTCATCCGTAAGGTAGCCAAGTCAGTAGCCATGGAGGAGGAGTATCAGAAGAAGATGACGCCAAAAGAAATTGAGCGTTTACTGAAAACTCCTTCTATCCAAAAAGAGGTATACCAGGACAATGAAACGGCAGGGGTAGTGACAGGGTTGGCATGGACCTCGGTAGGAGGAGAGATTCTCTTTATTGAGTCAAGTTTGAGTAGAGGGAAAGGAAGATTAACCCTTTCTGGACAACTTGGAGATGTCATGAAAGAATCGGCAACTACTGCATTATCGTACTTGAAAGCCAATGCCGATAAGTTGGGTATTGATCACCGTCTCTTTGAGCAGTACGATTTGCATTTGCACGTACCGGCAGGTGCAGTACCTAAGGATGGACCATCAGCAGGTATCACCATGTTGACTTCCATTGCATCTATCTATACGCAGCGAAAAGTGAAAGCGAACTTGGCGATGACTGGTGAGATCACCCTAAGAGGGAAAGTATTGCCAGTAGGAGGGATCAAAGAAAAATTTCTGGCTGCCAGAAGAGCAGGGATTAAGGAAGTGATCTTCTCAGAACGTAACCGTCCAGACGTAGAGATGATTGATGAGCAATATACGAAGGGAATCAAGATCCACTTTGTAGATATGGTAGCCGAAGTATTAGATATCGCTCTGACGAAACAGAAGGTAAAGGACCCGATGTCTTTGGAGTTGAAGTAAAATAGAACTTAAGATTACATATAGAGAAAGGAGAAAGGATGAAGGATTAATTATTAAAAAGGTTTTAAATTCCTTCATCCTTCATCCTTCATCCTTCATCCTTCATCCTTCCATACTGAAGTGCTGTGTAGCTTTATCAATACACAATATCAAAATCAAAGATGCTAATACTGGCATATTTGTAATTACATACCCATACCTCTACATGATTGTCCTCCTGATAAGTGGCTACACCCACAGGACCTCCATAGGATTTCACTTCTCCCACTTTTTCCAGATCGTAAGCACGATAGATTTCAAGTTTATTGTCTCCATAACAAGTACAGAAAATTAAACTTTTATCCTCTGAGAAAGCAATGGTTCTAGGGTCGTCCGCAGTTTGACAAGAGGCGGATAGTTCTAGGCTTTCTTTATTGATCTTGATGAGCTTCTCTGCACTACTTAAGGTTGCGTACAGATAATATTCATCTTCTAGTAAATGTCGGGGTTGTCGGTAGCCTGTTAGGATAGTGTCTACAGCATAAGTTTCCATATCCCTGACCATAATACTATTACTGGCCATATTGGTACTAAATAGCTTCTTGGCAGAAGGTGAGGCGACAATACCCCTTGGAACAGCTTTCGTTTTTAGGTCTTTGATTTTTTTCCAGTCGTTGGGGTCATCGGAGGATATATCAATCACACTAATGGTATTGCTGTGCCAGTTGGAAACGAATAGCCGATCGCCTTCCGGGGCAAGGCTGATATATTTTGGCGTGGTGCCGGTTTCAATAAATTTTAATTGGGTCAGTTGTCGAGTTTGATCGCTGTAGACGACATACCCCTCCTTGATAGGTTGTTTAATTTGCTTTTCAACCATGTGGAGGTTCCATGCTACGATTCCTCCGGCATTGTGTAGGGATACCCAAAGGTATTTTCCGTCGTGACTAAAACATCCTTCTACAGGCTTTTCCTGCATGGAGCTGTACCACTGACGAGTTTGGTAGTTATACCCTTTTCCTTGTGTGGGCTTGAAGCGGAGCTCCCGGTTTAGTTTACGACTTTTACGGTCATATTCATACACACTGAGTCCTTCCAAGTTGAGGCTGTAGATTTTACTTTTATCTGGAGAAAGTAAAACAGATTTAATTCCTCTTCCCTGGGCATTCATTAATTGTTGACGGGTTAATTGTACTTTGGCGTGGGTATAAGGAGAAAAACTAGTACTGTGATTTTCAGCAGAAGCTAAAAGTGCATTGGATGAGATTTTACTCCTTTTTTGAAAAAAGGAGGCATCAATACCATTGGCCAATAATAGAATCATTATCAGATCAAAGACTGTGAGAAAGAAAATCAACCGCTTTATGATTTTGTGTGGCATGTTATTGCTAACAGGTTTAAAGGTATTGTTTTTAGTACGCTTGTAGCATATTCAGTTAATGTTAAAGATAGAAGGGGAAGATTTATAAATCAATAGTCATATATGGATAAATCAAAGATAAGCTAGCCTTATTTTTATATATAGGGAGCTTTGACTAAACCATGTTAACGTTTTTACGTACTGAAATGGTATGGTACAAGCACTAATAATTGAAATTCAAAAGACAAGGGAGTTGTTTTTGGAACAATATGCAGAGGTTATGGATGAGTGGATGGAAACCTTCATGGAGCATCCAGAACTTCAAGAAAAACTGACCGACAGATTAAATCACTTAAAGCAAAGTGAAATAAACTGTTGGAAGAAAGTCGAACAGTGGGGAAATAATTTACCCGTATTTTCTCCTTATCAGGAAGGGGAGACTACCCAAGCCATGCTGGAACGCATGAAACAAAAAGCAAAACAAGAGGAAGATAATGAAAAAGCCTTGGAGGAAGGTAAGCAGTATTTAGAAGAATTGAATGCTTTATTTCTTCCGTTAAAGGAGATTATGTCTGAAGTCCAAAAAATTAAAGCAGCCCTTCGCTTACAGGCGCTGAAAGACAAACTTAAGAATGAAGAGTGAAGGTTTGCGGCCGCCATGCCATGGTTATTGCTTTAAAAAGGTTTATCGGTTATTGCTTATCGTTTATGGTTAAAATAAGTTTCTTAACCGATAACCGATAACCGATAACCGATAACCGATAACCGATAACCGATAACCGATAACCGATAACCCCAATTTACGCCTTACCCTCTACAAAATCCTGCATATACTGGAAAGGCTCATTTAATTGACCTTTTTTAGTAATCGTGGCCTTGTGAAGAATTTGGTCTGGATCTTCCACTAGTAACAGTGGCAAGATATGGTCTAGCAAATGTTGTCCGAAATCTTCTGAGGCATCCTTGGGAAGTTCGCAAGGTAAGTTGTCTACCGCCATGACCGTAATGTGGTCTTTACTTGAATAGGCCGTAGCTTCTTCTCCTGTTTGAGGATTATAGTCATATACCGGATTGGCAATGGTGGAAGGCCTTACCGTTGAAGGAATGGCACAGGCAATATCACAGCTAATATCGGCAATTGTTTTGATCTTGAACTCTGCTGATTTGACATCTTCCTCTGTGAAGAATACAGGAGAACGGTTATCCCAGAAGTGTCCTGCGATAAAGAGATCGGTTACTTTAGTGAAACGCTTGAAGTTTGACTGATACTCTTCTCCATGGGCGTAGAAGTGCTTAAAGTCAAAAGGTTTTCCCTCTTTATGCTCTACGTACTCATCGGCATCAATCCACGTATACACGGGCTCCTCAAAAGTTTCTGACAAGAATCGATCAGCATTTACCCTTTTAATAGAGAGTGCTTCTAGAATTTCGTTGGCACCTTTAGCTACTCGACCACTACCTGTCAAAACAATCTTGATAGGAGGAAGCTTTACCTTATGCAGTTCTTTATTTAATTCCCTTAAATCATCGCATAAGTTTGCAGGTTTAAGAGTGTATAGTCCTTCTCGTTTCCCATAGGTTAACAAACCATTATAAGCTCCTACCAAGCCAGCAAAACGGCCAAAGCCTAGCACTCTATTGCCATTAGGGTAGGTCAGGCACTCGTAATCGGTAAGCTGAATCTCTTTTTGTATAATCGCTTGAATCAAGGGACGATTATAAGGTTGAAACTTATGGGTATGGGAGAAAAAGAAATAATGCTTTTCTGGAATTAAATCATCCAAAGGAACCTCCTTTACTCCGAATAACACATCGCAGTCTGATAAGTCTTCCTGTAGAGAAATTCCAGCATTACTATAAGCTTGGTCAGGAAAACAGCGTATAGGGCTAGGTTGTATCACCAATTCAATAGAAGGGTATTGTTCTTTTATGGTTTTACATTGTTCCGGTGTAAAGGGAACACGTTTGTCTGGAGGCATCTTGCCTTCTCTAATGATACCTATTTTCATTTTTATTTAGTTTTGTTGATGTTGTTTAATTGTGCTTCGCTCGTTCATGATGTTTAGTTGTTTTACTAACGTCAACTCAAAATTGTTTAATGGAGTTTTGCCCATTCATAATGCTTAGTTTCTTACGCCTTTAGAATAAACAACTAAACATTATGAACACAGTTGTAAAACAACTGTAATTAAACATCATGAACAAACATAATCGATTAGTGGAGTTGAACATCACAATTCGGGTGTCGCTCACGGAAATTATCCAACTGCTTCATGTCTATGTACTTCTCACTGAGCATCAATACTTGTAAATGAGGAAGCTCTTCCAGCATAAACAGGGAATCCACAGGAGTATCTCTTAGATCGATAAGCTTTAATGTAAATTGAGAACGTAAAGGACCAAGCTCTGTGATATTGCTATCTCGAGCAGAGAAAACTTCTAGCTGCATTCCTGAAAGGTAGGAAATATCGTCAATCAAGGTATGGTCCAGGTAGATTTGCTTTAAACCATTATTAAGGATAAGGCCATCCAGTTCACTGATGTCTGTATGGTTCAGGTACAATGTTTCCAAAAGTGGGAAATACATTAAAGGATAGATGCTATCGATACTGCTATGCTGTGCATAAAGGTCTTTCAACTGTAACAATTGGTTCAGAAACATATTATCAGGCCATAGCGGATAATCCACCGCTTGTCCATGGATTTCCTCATAGACCTTGGCTGCGGTCCATTCTTTTCCTTTAGCAAATACCGTCAAGATCTCATCTTTAGGAGTTTGTGCTTCCTGAAAGCGAAGGCTAACGGTCAATAGGATTTTCCATTCTTCGGAAAGGTTGCGCCAATCGGTTGGTTTCATGCTTATTTGGTTAGTGAGGTGAGTGATTAGTGTTTGGAAATTAGTGATTGGTGTTTGAAAGTTAGTGGTTGATTGTTTTAAATAATCTATATCCACAGGCCCAATCACTAATCACCAACCACTAACTACCAACGAAGACAAATTAATGGAGAATATCATATAGATCAAAGTAAGGCAATCAATTCTGTTTTTAGAAGGTTTTTTGACAAGGAAAAATTCTTTATACTTGTGGTTAGACAATTATCAGAATTGGGGTAGATTTCTTTTTATAGGAGACTTGCTACGCTACCCTATTTTTTTAGAGCTTGTTTGAAATCCAGATTTTGAGAATAAAACTTCTATAAATTGACTGAAGAAGGCCTGATTTGAGCCTAATAGGGGTTCTATTATGGAGATAATCAGGGCTTTTTCAGCTAAAATTAGAGGAGTTTTATTCCAAAAGATGTGGTTCCAAACAAGCTCTTAAGACTATAGTGTTAAGATGAATTCTGTTACAGGGTTATCGTAGTAATTTGGTAAATGACTTATAAACGATAAGCAATAACCGATAAACGGTAGATATGTAGCAGTTTCAGCATCTATATGACCATCATTTTTTACAAATACTAACATTATGAAAACATCATGGATAGAGTCCTTGGCGGTTCGCTGGTTTCACGCTACAGGATGGAAGCTAGAAGGAGAATTTCCCAAAGACCAAAAAAAGTTTGTGGTTCTTTTTGGCCCTCATACAAGCTTTTGGGATTTCTATGTGGGGGTTCCTGCCAGAGCATTGACTGGGCTTAAAATTGATTTCTTAATTAAAAAAGACTTATTCTTTTGGCCTTTAGGGAGTTTTCTGAAGAAAACAGGAGGACATCCAGTAGATCGAAGTAAAAAAAATAACCTGACGGATCAGGTCGTAGAAATGTTTCAGACTCATGAAGAGTTTCGTATGGCCATTACTCCGGAAGGGACCAGAAGTAAAGTATCTAAGTGGAAAACCGGGTTTTATCGAATCTGTATGAGGGCGGGCATTCCCATGATTCCCGTAGGGTTGGATTTCGCTACCAAAAGAGTGATTATCGATGAGCCTTTTTATCCATCTGGAGATATGGAACAAGATATGACTGTATTAAAAGATTTTTATCGTCCATTGCAAGGAAAGCATCCGGAGAAAGGTGTGGAATAAATGATGGTAGAGGCAGCCTAATTAGGCTGCCTCTACCATCATTTATTTCTTATGGATTTTTCGATGAACTTTCTGTCCATTTTCTAATTCTATTTGAAGTAAATACAACCCTTTATTGACCCTATTTAGAGAAAAGTTTGTCTGAAAACCTTTTTTTGCTTCATACTGGATCAATTGCCCTTCTAAAGTATAAAGCGAAATATGAATTATTGATTTATCAGATTGTATATGAATCAATTCGCTGGATGGATTGGGATATACCTTGATAGTAGCTGTTGGAATTTTTTTGATAGAAGTGATGGTAGAATCTACCCAGTTAGGGTCTTCCACTGGCTTGTAAACCCTTAACCAATCCACTTTCATACTATTTTTCGCAGGGTCTGCCAAGTCTTCATCGGTGGGTGTGCGCCCAGCCTCTACATGCCAATCCTGAGACTCCATATTGATGATAATATCCAGTTCTTTGGTGAATCCATTTCCTTCCTGATACTGAAAAGGGTCAATCACACTGACACTGGAAGCATCGCTAGCCGATTGGAGTCGCTTAAAATCATAAGTGGAACTATTGGAATGAATCGTGACAGCTTGGTACCCTCCGTCAAAATCTAGTTGGCCATTGGTCATGGAAGGGTGGCTGTATTCCCATTGTCCATTGATTTTATTGGCAAAAGCCTTATGATATAAAACCCTGACCAATTCTCCATCGATATAGTACTCAAAGTGGAATGGGCTAATCCAGTTTACTCCTATGCGTACATATTGTCGTTCACCATTGTTCCAAGAGTATTCTCCCCAGCTATTAACTCCTTCTTTTCGCCACCAGCTATTACGATCCCTTGGTTGATAATCCGTAAATGGATTACGAATAAAGGAATGATGGCTTAAGTGAATGAATTGTGCGAAGAATTCATTGCCATTATTAGCACCACCATAACATTCAATCATATCAATTTCTTGGGTGTCATCTGCACTGAGTAACCACACATCCGAAGCCAACGCAATATCCGCAACGCTCACACGCGCTTCTACAAATACAGGGTACTTCACTTTAGTATTTGACGTTATACAGCCTGCATTCACTCCAGGAACCCCCATTTTAGCGGTATTGTCGTTTCGTGAGGCTCTCAATACAAGATCATTGCCATCGACCGTAACATGGTCATATTGCCAATAAGTGGTTCCTGGTCCATTCCATTGGTTGTGGTAAAAGTTATACCATTTATCACCTCCAAAGTTGACCTTCTCATTGGTTGCAGAAAACGTATAGTTGAAATCGTCGGATGGTTTTTCTTGTAATTCCCACATCATTTGCTCGCCCGCAGGCGCAGGAACAGGAATGTCTTTCCAGTCTTGAGCGTAGCCACAGTGTACAGTAAAGACAAGTAGTATTGGTAATAGAATCTTTTTCATTCTCATGGTTAGTTGATCTGTATGTATTTCGTTTGTGTTAAGGCAACTCATAACTCAAATATGCGGTATAGAATTGAATTATACTTAGAGAGAATAGTCATTTAAATGGTATGTTCAGTTAAAGTTCAGTTAAAAAGCACCTCAAAAGCTTTTTTAGTGCTTATGTGTTGAGTTTCTACTGGGATAGAAGATGAGGTGAGTATTGACTCAACAATTACTCAACGAAGGATAAATGAGGGAGGATACAGTTTTTGTCTAGTAGGTAATCTTGGGATATCATCGACTTCTTACCAAGTTTGAATTGTAAAGGGTACACTTATCGAAATCATCCTGATTAAATTTATGATGAAAGTGTCTGCAAACAACTTCTTTGATAAGTGACGTTTACTGCTTTTAACGGATGTTATACGTATAAACATTCATGCCTATGAATAGATAACAGATGAACAAACACATAAATGCCATTGCTCCTTCCAAAGCAATGGCATATTTATCTGAATGATTATTTACCAAAACAAATACTTACTAAATGAGAACTAGATTATTAGTAATCCTTTTTTATAGTATAGGATGGTTGACTACAGCATTTGCGCAAGAGTGGAGTGGTATACCGATAGCTCCTGATGCCGGAAATGGAAAGCAATGGGAGTTGCAAACGGTACCGTCCGATGATTTCAATTATACCTTCAATGAAACAACACAGCGAACTAACTTTGGCTCCAACAAATGGTATAACTTTTATCATAACCAATGGGATGGTCCAGGGACGACCTACTGGCAACACAACCACGTGTCAGTGGATGGGGATAACCTTGTATTACGTTCATCCCGAAATCCAAGCACAGCAAAGATGGGAGTTCCGGGAGTGAATGCAGGTTGTATAACGTCAAATACTAAGGTGAAGTACCCTGTTTTTGTAGAGGCCAGTGTGAGTGTTGCGGATATTGCGTTGGCTTCGGATGTGTGGTTGCTTAGCCCGGATGATACCCAGGAAATTGATATTATTGAATGTTATGGTGGTGCTGGCAGTGGAAATGAGTTTTTTTCTCAGTTCATTCACTTAAGCCATCATTCCTTTATTCGTAATCCGTTTACTGATTATCAGCCTCGAGATTATAATAGTTGGTGGGCTAAGGATGGTGTGAGTAGTTGGGGGACATATTGCTGGAATAATGGAAGCCGCAAATATGTACGTATAGGGGTGAATTGGATTAGTCCAACCCATTTTGAGTACTATATTGATGGAGAGTTGGTCAGGGTTTTATATGATAAGGCTTTTGCAACCAAGAAAGGCAGTACGTGGTACTATACTTATCCGACTATGGCTAATGGAAATTTAGTATTTGATGGAGGGTATCAGGCTGTGGTCAATCACGCTAGTAGTAGTAATTATAATTTTCAAATGCTTCAATCGGCCAGTAATGCTTCCTCTGTCAGTGTGATTGATCCATATAATTTCCAAGGGGGAAATGGCTTCACGAAGGAGTTGGATATTATCATTAATGTAGAGTCTCAAGACTGGCATGTGGCAGATGACCGAACACCAAGTGATGCTGATTTGAGTAATCCAGCAAAGAATACAATGAAGGTGGATTGGATCAGGGTGTATAAGCCTGTAGCGCAAGAAGAAAACACCTCTAGTAGCATTACCATTGAAGCGGAAGACTTTATAGAGAGTAGTGGAACTTTCAACGATGGGCATGTACCCTATGGTGTCAATAGCACAGGGTTTGGTATTAATTGGGTAAATAGGGAAGATTGGGCAGATTATACGTTTTATGTTACGCAGGCAGGTGAATATGCTTTTTCCTATACCATCGCTACCCCTATGGCCAACGCCCAAATTGAATTGGTAATTGACGGGCAGGGTGTTTCCCAGGATAATGTTCCCAATACAGGTGACTGGAATGCCTATACGACACTGCAGGCTTATGGAAAGAAAACGCTTTCCGTTGGACAACATACACTTCGGGTCTTTGCTTCTGGCAGTAACGATTGGCAATGGAATCTGGATAAAGTTGTACTGAATAGTACGAATGGGAGTGCACGAAAAGCTCAGGAGATGCATCTGAAAACCCTGAAGATCGTTCCCAACCCAGCTTCTGATCATTGCCAAATTATAGGACTTCCTATTATCGACCACGTACAAGTTTATAATGCCTTAGGTGCTAAAGTAAATATTCCTGTCAATGGTAATGTTTTGAATTTGAAAGGACTAAAGGAAGGGATGTATTGGGTAGAAGTAAACTCAGGACATGATCGAGTAGTAGAGCGGCTACTGATTCAATAGTAATTTAATAGAGTTTATCACGGTTAATTGTCTGTGAGTAAAAAAGCCTCTGAACTGCTTCTAGAGTGGGGTAATTTTCAATGATCAATTTTTAATTAAAATGAATCACTCAAAAAGGCTGCTGAACTAGTCCTAGAGTGTGTTAATTATTGAAAATTAATCATTGATCATTCAAAATTATAAAAGCTATAGCGTATCACTGACCTATTTTAAGAGCTCAGAGTTTTCTGCTTACACTAAATTAACCGTGATAAAGTCTAATAGTGAGTTATGAGTTTTAATTTTTTCCAAGACTAACTCATAACTCATCATTCACAACTAGCCTATCTGTGAAATAAACTCTTCCAAATTATCTGTTCTGGACAACCCTAATTTTTTTCGGATACGGTAACGGGTGGTGTGTACACTCTCCGTAGAAATGCCCAAAAGTCTTGCCATGCCTTTGCTGTCAAAGTTGAGTTTAATGAGGGCACAGATTTTTTGATCTCCTTGGGTAAGATCAGGGAAACGTTGGTTGAGTTCTTTATAGAAATTGCCATTCACCTCAATAAAACGAGCTTCGAATTCTTTCCAGTTAAGATCGGTATTCAGGTTAATTCTTTTGGAAAGCTTGTTAAGCTTTTGGCTATCGGGTTTCTTGATTTGCTCAGCCAGACTTTTTTTGATGTCTGCCAATGTTTCTTCGTGTTGTATGATCTGTAATACGGAGGCAGTCAGTTCTTTGTTTTTGACTTCCAATACTTCCTGCATTTTTTCTTCTTCCAGTTTCTGCTTCTGTATCAATAGCATCTGTTTCGCCTTGTGCTTATTACGGATATTGCGATAGATAAAGAAAGAGACAAGAATAATAGCGGCCAGGGCAACATACAGGATCAGAGCACGTAAATAATTGAGATGATTCTCCTGTGTCAGTCGCTCTAACTCCTGCTGTTGTATCAGTTCTTTTTGTCTTTGTTTTTCTTTTCGATACAAGTCTTTAATCTCTAGTATTTTTTGGTTTTTGGAGTTACGGCTTCCGTAAAAGCTTTCATTGAATTGCTTGGCTTGGATAAGCATGGCATAGGCTTCTTTATTTTTGTTCGAAGCCAGAAAAAGCTGAGAAAGTTCTTCGTAAATCAATGGGATAAGGTCGGCGTGAGATTTGTAGAGCTTACTTTCTTTTAAAGCCTTTTTTAGAGAAATCTCTGCACTTTTTGATTGACCAAGTTTGCGGTGTATTAACCCCATAAAATAATGGTAGATCACCAGATAACTGGGAGAGGTTTCTGTGAAAAACTGTTCTAGTGGAATGAGAGTGGTCAAGGCTTGCTGATAATGTCCATCGATATAGGCATTATATCCGAATTCTGCATTAATAAAGGAGTTGTCATTTTGTATATTAGGGTACTTTTTCTTCACTTGAAGACAACTGTCTAAGTAGGTGCGAGCCAGTGCCGTATTTTGTTTTTTCCTGGCTAAAGTCGCTAACGCATAGTAATTGTCTACTAACAACAACCGTTGAATACTTTCATCTGCTTTTAATAATTGTATCGCCTGATTAAAGTAATTCTTAGAGAGTTCTTCCCGCTCATAAAAACTATATAACCATCCTAGACCATGATATACTAATACTCTTAGGGAATTATTATTAGTAGCATCAGCGATAAAAAGTGCATTCCAATAATCGTCATAAGCATCCCCAAATTGCCCATGGTGTGCTTGAAGTTGTGCCCTACCTACTAATGCGCTCACCAATGAGGTACTATCCTTACTGATATAGGCCTGTTGGTAGGCTTGCGTATACAAGTTTAGGGCACTATCAGGAGAACTGAACTTAACTTGATCTGCAAGTTGGATTATTTCTATAAGGTCTATAGGTTTGTTTTTTATATTTTTTTCAAAAAAAGTACCCTTATTTACAGTGTCATAATTACAAATACCCTTATTACTAATGAAAATAAAGAGTAAGGAGCAGTATAAAAAGACTTGGGTATTGACATGGAGATGTCTAGTTAAATTATTGCGTATTTTCATGTTTGTTATTTGTAATTATCTGTTAATTAGTATAGTAAGTTTTTAATGTCTAGTGAAATTTCAGTTTTATTAGGTGTATTTTTTACCCTTGTCTAGTTTTCATCTAGTGATCATAATGTAATGATAAGATTATTTTTTGGGATATTTATAAATGTTTAGCAGACACTTGTAATTGACTTCCATCTACTTCTTTTATGGAAATAATACAGATAGAAGTTTTTTTTAATAATTGAAAATTATAAAAAGAATGAGAATGGACATCACATATGTATCCAGAATACTGTGGACATTCTTACTGATTCCATTGCTGGCTTTCACAGCTTTTGGACAGGAAAGAATCATTAACGGTAAAGTGACTGATGCAGAGACAGGAGAGTCACTCCCAGGAGTAACCATTATGGTGGTTGGGGAGGTCTCTACTGGGACAACAACAGATTATGAAGGAGAGTTTTCCTTGTCAATTAACGAAGGAGTAACAGAGATATCTCTGTCCTATATTGGTTATAAAACACAAGTCATAGAATTAGGAAATCAATCTACTTTTGAAATCGCTTTACAGGTCGATGTAAAGTCCTTAGATGAAGTAATTGTGGTAGGTTATGGTATACAGACCAAAAAGGAGATTACAGGTTCTGTAGCCTCTGTACAATCGGAGGATATTGCTAATATTCCTACTTCTGATCTGGGAGAGTCCTTACAAGGAATGATTGCTGGGGTGGATGTGCAGTCTTCTTCAGGAAGACCGGGAGCTTCAGCTAATGTGCAGATTCGAGGAGTTGTATCTGCTACATCTGCAGGAAGCCCATTATATATAGTTGATGGAATTCCTTTTAGGGAGAATCCTAATATTGCTCCCGAGCAAATCGAAAGTGTTGATGTTTTGAAAGATGGTGCTGCGGCCTCTATTTATGGGACAAGGGCAGCTGGAGGAGTTATTTTAATAACAACCAAGAAAGGAACAGAAGGAACATTTAATGTAGATTTTAATGGTTATTCAGGTATACAGAATATTGTTTCCTCTACATCCTTGATGAATACTACACAACAGCTTTATGTAGAGCAAATGCAATTAGCAGCCATTGGACAAAAACCTATTATGTTTTTATTCAATCCTAATGCACTCTACAATGACTCCGATTATGTGGGAGATGTACTAAATGATAATGCTCGTATGCAGAGCTATAATCTTGGTGTTTCTGGGGGTTCTCAAAATTTGACATTCAATCTGTCAGCTAACTACTTTGATCAGGCAGGAGTGATGATTAACTCAGGTTTTGAACGCTTGTCTACTCGTATGAATGGGGAGTATAGAAAAGGAAAGTTTAGGGCATTTGCTTCAGTAGGTATTACACAAGAGACAACAGAACAAGAACCTTGGGCATTGTATGAGTATGCGATTATTCAAAAGCCATGGAATGTGGCTTTGGGTAACTTGGAGTCTGTCGGTGGTAATAGTGTTTTTGTACCTTCTCAAAATCCTATTCAGTTTGGTTGGTTGGCGAGGCAATTACAAAATACCGATGTGAGAGAGGTCAATTCGACTAATTTAGCTTTGACCATGGAATATGAGATTTTGGAGGGATTAAAGTATCAGGTAAATCTGGGTAAAAATACATGGGATTACGAAAGAGTATTTTTTAGGCCACAGTTTATTGTTTATAACGACAATGGTATTGTCCCTACAGGCTCCACGATGGATGCCATGTTGGATCAAAATTATATCTCTAACAATAGCCAGACATTGGAGAATATATTAAAATATAATCACAGGTTTGGAAAGCATCAGTTAGGAGTGACAGCAGTTTATTCTTGGGAAGAATATCACAGCAAGCAGTTTGGTATAGGAGTGGTAGGGTTGCTGAGTAATGAAACTCCAGTATTAGGGGCAGGAGAAACAGGCTTAAAGCCAACAGGCTCTCAGAATACTCAATCCCTGATTGGTAAGATGGCGCGTGTACAGTATGATTATGATGATCGTTACCTGGCATCTTTTAGTATCCGTAATGATGGCTCTTCTAATTTTGCTCCAGAAAATAGATACGGGACCTTCTTTGGAGGATCAGTGGGGTGGAATATTAGTGAAGAAGTATTCTTTAAGGAGAGCGCAGCCTTGGGTAGTATTTCGAATCTTAAGTTGAGAGCAAGTTATGGGGAAGTGGGAAATCAGAACATAGGTCCATATCGCTATATGCCGGTAATTGAGGCAGGGGTAGACTATCCTTTTGGAGCGGAAGGAAAAGAAGAACTAGGGGTAGGCTCCATTCAAAGGCAATATGCTAACGAAGGTATTAAGTGGGAAACGACTATTTCCAAAAACATTGGTTTGGATCTAGGCTTATGGGAAGACCGCTTGAGTTTTACTGCGGATATTTATCAGAATGATAAGAAGGATATGTTATTGAATCAGCGTATTCCTCCATCTTCAGGAACTTGGCCAACGCGAGCAGCAAGTCAGTTTAATTATATTGTTGTTAATGCAGGGGATATGGTTAATAAAGGGTTGGAATTTTCTGCCCAATATAGAGAGAAGTATGAAAGTGGGTTAAAGTGGAGTATTTCTGCTACTTATGCCAAGAATATCAATTTAGTAACGGATCTGAATGGCTTAGAGGGGTTTGCTCTAAGTGGTGGGCGCCCAATTACTTCTCGTGGAGAGCGTACAGATTACACGACTTTCTTGATCAAAGGATATGAAGCAGGTGCATTTTTCTTATTGGAGCATCAAGGAGTAATCAAGACACAAGAAGAATTAGAAGCTTATCGTATCCTGAACCCAAGTGCAATGCTGGGTGATATGATGTACAAAGACCAAAATGAAGATGGTAAGATTGATGATAACGATCGTGTTTACAAAGGTTCTGGACAAGCGAAATTCAATATTGGTAGTAGTTTGAATGTAGAATATAAAGGAATTGATCTTTCTGCGCAATTATATTACTCTCATGGTGCCAAAGTGTTTAATGGAGCTAAGCTGTTTGCTTATGGAGCAGGGAGACATCTGGATCAATATTATATGTGGACGCCGCAGAATACCGACTCTGATATTCCTACCGTTAGGGGTAATCAGGAACATGAAAATACTAGGGCTCGCTCAGACTATTACCTGGAGGATGGAACGTATATGAGAGTAAGAAATATTACGCTGGGGTATACTTTCCCGAAAACACTTTTTGCAGAAAAAATCAATAGTCTAAGGTTATATGTAACGGCTCAAAATCCATTCACCTTAACAAAATATTCAGGGTATACGCCAGAGGTAGGAGGAGATGGACTCTTTACCAGAGGAGTAGACATGGGGAATTATCCGGTGACCAGAAGGCTTCTGGGAGGATTGAAATTTAGTTTTTAAGGATTAAAACCGAACGACACATGAAAATGAGAAATCTTATAGTTGCTTTTTGGATGTCCTTATGTACTTGGGGATGTAGTGAAGACGCTTTCTTATCTCAGAATAACCCAAATAGTATTACTCCAGCAACTTACTGGAAAACATTTGAGGATTTTGATGCAGCCCTGAATACGGTTTATGGTGCATTGCAATTTAATTCCATTAGTGGAGAGTTTATTGCTTATGAAATGGTAAGGGGAGACTTGGCAGGTACAGAAGTATGGTATCCACATTATCCATTTACAGAGTTTACCGTAACGGATGCGACTGAACATGTCCAAAATAAATGGAACGAGGCTTATGTAGGAATTTTTAGGGCTAATCAGGTATTGGATAAGCTCAAACATACGGACACACATTCTTTGTCAGCAGAGGAAGTGTCGCAGGTAGAGGCTCAAGCCAGGTTTTTAAGAGCATTTTTCTACTTTGAGTTAGTCTATGCCTACAATGGAGCCGTGATTCATACGACTATGGTAGAAGACCCTCAGGAGTTTAATAAACCTTTCGCATCCAAAGCACAAGTGCTAGAGGAAGTAATTCTTGTCGATTTGGCTTTTGCAAAAGAGCACCTTCCGACCCTATGGAGTACTACGCAGGATAAAGGAAGAGTCACATGGGGTGCTGCAACAGCTATGTTAGGAAAGATTGCATTGTATGAGCAGCAGTGGGCAGTTGCAGAAGCGTATTTTAAAGAGATTATTGATAGTGGAATTTATCGATTGACAGTAGATATTCAGGATAATTTCTCTGCAGAGAATGAGTTCAATGAGGAATCAATATTTGAGGTAACGTTCTCGGATGCTCTAAAACCAGGGGCTCCAGGGGCTACGGTGGATGATCATCAATATGAAACGGCAGGAGAAGCGACATCCCTGATCTCTCAGTTGAGTCCTTTGAGTGCAGGTGGCTTCAATACGGTTCTTCCGTCATATTATCTCCATGAATTGATGGTTTATGATGAGATGGATCCGGCCAACCCAGTGAATATTGGTTTTACTTACTCCCAGCGTATGCATGCTTCTATAGTACCTGTAGATTATGACAATGACTATTACCAGGAGCCGGCAGGTTCAAAAACAGGATGGGCATATGGACAGTCATCCTATGTCAAGAAGCATACGAATTGGTATGACAAGAAGCTGGAAGATGCACAGCTCCGTTCTGGGATTAACTGGAGGCATATCCGTTATGCCGACGTATTGCTAATGTACGCTGAAGCTGTTTTGGAAGGAAAAGGAGATGTTAATACAGCGATCCAGTATATTGATCAGGTAAGAAGCCGTGCAGGAGTGATCACGCTCCAATCTTATATGGAGAATAATGGTGGGCAATTCCCTGCATTGCATCGAAGTGTGCAGGTACATGGAGCTCATCAATGGGTTTCTCCGACAGTAGAAACGGTGCGTACACATTTGAGAAAAGTGGAGCGACCATTGGAGCTTTGTTTTGAAGGACATCGCTGGAAAGATCTTGTACGTTGGGGAATTGTAAAAGAAGTATTGACAGATTTGAGAGCAGATGAGGTATGGCGCTTTGATAATTTTGAAGCAATACAGGAAATACCTCCTTTGAGAATTAAGGAAAGAATTCGCCCTGATTTTGCGGTAGCGACCGATAATTATGACGCTCAGACCCATGATTATTATCCGATACCAACCAATGAGAAGCAGATCAATACAGCTCTAAGTAACTAATGGTTTAATCTAGCTGATGTATTTAAAATGAAAAAAGTTAATCATATATTATTGATTTCCCTTTTGTCCTTGTTTTGGGCTTGTAATGAATGGGAGGCCCCGACAGCAGAGCCAGCACATCACCTGGTAATGTCTTCGGAGGCAGATTATGATAATCGTGTCGAAGTAGGAGGCAAGATTTCTTTTGGAGATATTTCCAGAGGAGTAGTTTCCAGAACCTGGACATTACCAGAGGGAGCTGTTATGGAGGGGACAGAAAAACAGACCTCAACAGCAGATGTTATTCATGCTGTATTTCATCAGGTGGGTGTGCAGGAAGTAAAGCTTTCCCAAACATTTGCTTCCTCTGCTTACATTGGAGACGTTCAAGTAGGGGCTAATGTGGATACTTCTTTTACGGTGACAGTACTGGAGCCTATTCAAATTGAGTTGACGGCTAAATATGTTAATGGTGACGGGATAGTAGGAGAGGAATTAGTCCTTACCGATAATGCTAAAAATCCATTGATGGCTGGAGAATCTATTCGTTTCTTTTATACAGCAACGGGTGAGCCTGCAGAGGTAGTGTATACCCTGAAAGGGGCGGGTAATGAGGAAGTGGTTTATGACCTTGCCCAGTTGGTGAATGGAGTGGCTGACGAGACAGATGTGCAGTATAAAAAACTAGGAGTTTATTCTATGGCTATAGTAGCACAACGTGATCGTCCATTTGGAACGGATACGATTCAAGTGAGTAATTTTATTGAAGTGGTACCTTCTACAGAGCCGGTTGTATTGACAGGAGTATACGCTAAAGAAGGAAAAATAGCCTTGGATTTCAGTAGAGAAATTGATCCTTTGAGTGTGGACCAAGGAGCATTTGTGGTGACAATCGAAAATGGAGATAATGTACTTGCTCCAACAATTGCAAAAGCATCTATTGATGTACAGGAAGGAAATATAGTGTTACTGGAGTTGGAGGGAGAAACGATTTATAATGACGACCTTATCAAGGTAAGTTATACGCCAGGTACTATGAGATCGACAGACTTTGTCACAGTAGATGCGATCAAGGAAGAGCCATTAATATTCAAGCCCTCGGAAAATATTTTGTCCAATGGTATTTTTGATTATGGTTTTGAGAACTCTACGGCAAGTAATTGGCCATACCTATGGTGGGGGGCTCCTTGGGATGGTTATACTTTGGATGTGGTAGATACAGAATCGTATACAGGAAGTAAAAGTGCCAAAATTACTATCCTGCAAGATCAGGGAATGATTATTGGCCATCAGGACGCTTCTGGTACTCCGATCAAGTTTACTGCAGAGGCAGGTAAACAATATGAAATAGGTGTTTGGATAAAATTAGAAAGTACCGGTACGATTGACGATGGAGCAGGAGAGTTACCTAACTTGATATTCTTCTTTGACCCTTCTACAAATTGGGGTGCTGGACGTTTTGATTTTACCAGTCAAACACCTGTTGGAGAGTGGGTATACGCAAGATTGACGTTTGAAGAGTTTCCGGCAAATGGAGAGTATACAATGTGGCTGAGAGGGGTGAATAAATCCAATAGTGGTGATATCACTTTCTATATGGACAACTTCACGATTTCGGAAGTCGCTTTGCGTCCATAATTAATTGAGGGGAAGGTTTTGAATACTTAGCTGAAAGGAAACACTGGTCGTAGGCTCCACCACGTCATGTAGTGATACGACCTGCAGCAGACCTTCCCCAACTTCAAAAAACACATTGAAGAGTTCATATCCATGGTTAGGGAATCAGAGAAGAACTCTATACTCCGTAATGTTTTAGTAAGCTGATGAAAAATTTATTTTATATCATAGGTGTAATGCTGATGATAGGGTGTACCGCTACACCTTATACAGTCATGGAGCCTAAAGATTTTAACTTTGACTGGGAGTTTCAGTTAAAAGAGATTCATGATAGTACAGGTGTATTGACCATGATGCAAGAAGCAAATGGCTGGGAAGAAGTGCGCCTCCCACATGACTGGGTTATTGGTGGGGAATACGACTTGGCAAATAAAGAGTTTGCCCCTGCTACAGGGTATATCTATGGCGGTGGGATAGGATGGTATCGTAAAACCTTTACGCTTAATCTGGAAGACCATCAAAAGGCAACGATACTTTTTGATGGAGTATATAACAATTCAGAAGTATACCTTAACGGTCACCGATTGGGATTTCATCCTTATGGGTATTCCCCATTTTATTATGACCTAACACCTTACCTATTAAAGGGAGAAGAAAACCTATTGATGGTTAAGGTGGACCATAGTAGTTATGCAGATAGTCGATGGTATACAGGAGCAGGGATCTACAGAAACGTCTCCTTGAAAGTGACGGATAAACTACATATCCCAATCTGGGGTGCTTTTGTACAGACACCTGAAGTTACGGATGAACTTGTTCAGGTTGCCGTAGCAACAACCGTTCGTAATGATTATAAGGAGGAAAAGACCTTTGGGTTGAAAACACAGCTGTTTGATCAGAACGGAAAAGAGGTAGCAGTTACCGTAGACCAATTGAATATTGCAGCAGGAAAGGAAAAGAGCTTTACACAAAAGTTGTCTTTGGAGAATCCAAGGTTATGGGGAATAGAAGCTCCTCATCTTTATAAATATCGTATATCATTAGTCGTTAATGGTAATAGTGTTAGTGATGATTCCGGTAATTTTGGGGTGAGAAGTTTCCGCTTTGATCCAGATTCAGGCTTCTATTTGAATGGAGAAAATAGAAAGATTAAAGGAGTGTGTTTACATCACGATGCAGGGTTGGTAGGGACAGCAGTGCCTAAGGATGTGTGGCGGAGAAGACTACAGATATTGAAAGAAGGGGGGTGTAATGCTATTAGAATTGCACACAACCCAGGTTCTTCGGAATTCTTGGATTTATGTGATGAAATGGGTTTTCTGGTACAGGATGAGTTCTTTGATGAATGGGATAACCCTAAGGATAAACGTTGGAATCAAAAACAAAAGTCGGCACATTCTGAGACGGAAGGATATGGGAATTATTTTCAGGAGTATGCAGAGCAGGATTTGAAATCCGTGATGCTGGCACACCGTAACCATCCTTCTATTATACAATGGAGTATTGGTAATGAGATTGAGTGGACGTATCCAAGAACCTCAGCCGCTACAGGCTTCTTTAATAATATGAACTGGAAAGGAAATTACTTCTGGTCGGAGCCTCCTTTCTCCAGGGAAGAAATTCAAAAGCAGTTGGAGATACTGCCAAAAGGAATTTATGATATAGGAACAACAGCAGAGAAACTGGTAAAGTGGACTAAGGAAATGGATACGAGCCGACCAGTGGTGGCTAATTGTATTCTACCTTCTGCAAGTCATGAAACAGCTTACGGTAAATCATTGGATATTGTAGGCTACAGTTATCGTAGAGTACTATACGATTACGGCCATGAAAATTATCCCGAAAAGGTCATTATGGGAACAGAAAACCTGGCGCAATACCATGAATGGAAAGCCATTATGGAACGCCCTTTTATTGCAGGGACATTTTTGTGGACAGGTATTAATTATTTGGGGGAAATTCGTGGAGAATGGCCTGTGAAAGGGAATAATGCGGGATTATTGGATTTTGCAGGTTTCACAAAACCCTCATACCATATGATGAAAACTTTATGGAATGATGAGCCTCATACTTATATCGCCACTCAATTATTGGAGAAGTCTCTCAATAAGATTGATCCTAGAACGGGAGAGGTTGTCGCAAAGAATCCTGAAGCGTGGAAGCAGGCACTTTGGGAATGGCATGACGTAAATAATCATTGGAATTACATAGACGGAGAGATGATTAGTGTAGAGTTATATTCCAATTGTGAAGAGGTGGAGTTGATGTTGAATGGCCGTAGTTTAGGTAAGAAGCAATTAGCAGATTTTGAAGATCATATCTACAAATGGGCCATGCCATTTGAAGCGGGTAAGTTAACTGCTATAGGGGTAAAAGATGGCGTGCGCACAGAAACAGTATTGCAAACGGCAGGAGAACCCGTAGCAGTGAAACTATCGATTGATCGAGAAGTATTGGAGGCAAATCACTATGATGTAGCCCATGTCGTAGCACAATTGGTAGATGCACAAGGTATCCCTGTCAAAAATCAGGAGAGAAGAATTCAGTTTCAGGTACCGGAAGGCCTGAGAGTATTGGGTGTTGATAATGGAGCAGTGGATAATGTACAACCTCATTTGGCGACAAGTATTACGACCTCCAATGGAAAGGCATTATTGGCATTGCAGTCCAAAGGCGTAAAAGGTAAAGTAGATGTAACAGCGAAGGTAGAGAAACTATTGGAAGACAGAGTATTTATTCAATTGCAAGATCCTAAGCCCGAAGGACAAGTATATGCCGAGGCAAAAGGACTTTGAATTCATAGTATAAAGTGATAGGACTGTCCCATAAAAATCATTACCTGCTCTCATAATAGAATATCAATGTAGCCCCTTCCCTCAGGGAAGGGGCCACGAAACAATAGTGTTCGAGTAGGATTAAGGCTTGTTTTATGAACAGTCCCTGTATAAAGAGAACAGCATCTGTTGTTCAAGCAATTAAACTCAACCAGCGGCGCAAGCCGCCTCAACAAATCAACAAAATATGAAAGCTGCATTTTATAATTCGAAAGGAACAATAACGGTGGATCAGGGAAACATCGTTAAACCAGGTAAAGGAGAAGTAAGATTAGAGGTTGCGTACTGTGGGGTATGTGGTACGGATGTACACATTTTTCATGGCGTGATGGATGCAAGGGTAAACCCTCCGCAGACCATTGGTCATGAGGCTTCTGCAGTAGTGGCAGAGCTGGGAGAGGGTGTAACGAATGTACAAGTAGGAGATAAAGTAGCGGTACGTCCACTGCGATTTGGGGAAGCACATCCTTTTGACAAGGGACATAAACATGTGGGGAAGAACCTGAAGTTTATTGGAATTGATTCTCAGGGAGCGTTCCAAAGCAGCTGGACTGTACCATCCTATACCTTGCACAAGTTGCCGGAAGGGTTAAGTCTGATGCACGGGGCATTTATAGAACCGTTGGCAGTGGCTTGTCACGATGTGAAAATCGGCAGGGTAAAAGCCGGAGAGCATTGCTTAGTGATTGGTGGAGGACCAATCGGAACACTGATCGCTTATGTGCTAAAAGAGAAAGGTGCCGAAGTAGTGATTTCGGAAGTGAATGAAACACGCTTGAAGATGTTGGGAGATTTAGGCTTTACAACCATCAACCCAGTGAAGGAAAACCTTAGCGAGCGCATTTCGGAATTGACGAATGAGGCAATGATTGATTGTGTGTTTGAAGTCTCAGGTTCAGCTCCAGGTGTACAAGCCATGACAGAAGTGGTGAACGTAAGAGGACGTATCGTGATGGTAGCCATTCATGGAGGAGAGCAGAAGCCCGTAGACTTATTCAAGTTCTTCTGGTCTGAGATTGAATTGTTGGGCGCACGCCTTTATGAAGAAGATGATTATGAAGAGGCGATCCGTATTGCGGATTCCGGTACAATTCCTTTCGAGAAATTAATCACAAAGGTAGATGTGTTGGATAATATCCAGCAGGTATTCGATGAGATTGATCAGAATTCGGAAGGAATGAAATACCTGATTCAGTGTAATTGATTGAAGAAGGTAAAAGGTAAAAGGTAGGAGAGAAGAGGTGAAAGGTAGATACTGATCGTAGGCTCCTGCCTACGACCTGCAGCGGGTTTGTAGTACCCATCTTTATCGCATTTTAAAAGAACAACAACAAACTAAATTATAAAAGACATGAATATCATTAATAGCTTTCAGTTAAATGGAAAAGTAGCTTTGGTAACAGGCTGTAAAAGAGGTATCGGCAAAGCCATGGCCATTGGCTTGGCAGAGGCAGGATCTGATATCATTGGTGTATCTGCATCGTTGGAATTGGAAGGAAGTGATGTACAGAAAGAAGTAGAGGCAAGAGGAAGAACATTTAAAGCATACCAGTGTGATTTTTCAGATCGTAAATCCCTATACAGTTTTATTCATACAGTAAAAGCCAACCATCCTCAGATTGATATTCTGATCAATAATGCAGGGACAATTCTAAGAGCACCAGCAGTCGAGCATCCGGACGAGATGTGGGACAAAGTGGTAGAAGTAAACCAGAATGCTCAGTTTATCCTGACGAGAGAAATCGGAAAAGAAATGGTCGATAGAGGTGAAGGTAAGATCGTTTTTACAGCGTCTCTTTTAACTTTTCAGGGTGGAATTACCGTACCGGGATATGCAGCAAGTAAAGGCGCTATAGGTCAGTTGACGATGGCTTTTGCTAATGAGTGGGCCGGTAAGGGTGTGAATGTGAATGCGATTGCACCGGGTTATATCAGTACAGATAATACGGAAGCGCTTCGTAATGATCCGGAAAGAGCCCAGTCGATTCTTTCAAGAATTCCGGCAGGTCGATGGGGAGAAGCAAGAGACTTTGCCGGTCCGGTAGTGTTCTTGTCTTCTGAAGCTGCAGCCTATATGCATGGAAGCATTATGCTGGTAGATGGCGGCTGGATGGGACGTTAGTTTTTGTAATTCGTAATTCTTTTCAAAATCAAACCAATTAATACGATGACTGAAACAATCACTACCCCGGACGTAAAAACCTATGACCTGTTCATTAATGGTGAGTGGGTGAAAGCATCTTCCGGAGAAACGGCTGAAGTACTGAGCCCTATCAATGAAGAAGTGGTCGGACTGGTACAAATGGGCGAAGAAGCTGAGGCTGAACAAGCTTTATTGGCAGCAGAGGCAGCCCAGAAGGAATGGAAGAAAGTACCTTCCATAGAGCGTGCCAATTTGATGAGAAAATTTGCTGCAGAAATCAGAGCAAATAAATCCTATCTATCCAAGCTATTGACATGTGAGCAAGGAAAATTGCTTTCTGTGGCAGAGATGGAAGTAGAAGTGACAGCAACATTTATTGAGTATGCTTGTGATTGGGCAAGACATATCGAAGGAGATATTATGCCTTCCCAAAATCCGGGAGAGCAGATTTGGATCAACAAGATCCCAAGAGGAGTTGTCGTAGCGATTACAGCCTGGAACTTTCCATTGGCATTGGCCGGTAGAAAGATCGGTCCTGCCTTGGTGGCAGGGAATGCAATCGTGGTAAAGCCGACACAAGAGACACCTTTGGCGACATTGGAACTAGGCTATCTGGCAGAGAAAGTAGGTTTGCCAAAAGGCTTGCTTAATATCGTGACCGGTAAAGGACGTGTATTGGGAAATGCTTTGGTCGCGAACCCTATCACCCGAATGGTAACGATGACGGGTAGTACACCGGCAGGACAGCAGATTTTCCGTACCGCTTCAGAAAATCTGGCGCATGTACAGTTGGAACTAGGTGGAAAAGCACCAGCGATTGTTTTTGCAGATGCTGATTTGGATGTAGCGGTAGATAGCGCCTTCCATTCTCGTTTTGATAACTGTGGACAGGTATGTACGTGTAATGAGCGTATGTATGTGCATGAGGATATCTATGAGGCGTTCATGGAGAAGTTTATGGCAAAAGTGAAGGATATCAAGGTGGGAGACCCAATGGATCCATCAATCACGATGGGACCAAAGGTCAATGCTTCTGAGATTCGTAATATGGAGCATTTGGTAGCCAAGAGTATTGAAGAAGGAGCAACAATTGCTTATGGAGGAGGTAAACCTGAGGGAGCCGAGTTTGAAAAAGGTTTCTGGTTTGAGCCAACCATCATTACTGATGTGACACAGGAGATGACCATTGTACATGAAGAATCATTCGGTCCAATTCTTCCAGTCTTGAAGTTTAAAGAGTTTGATGAGGTCATAGACTATGCGAATGACTGTGAGTTTGGTTTGGCAGCGATGATCTTCACTAAAGACATCAATACCATTATGAAGTGTAACGATGAGCTGGAGTTTGGAGAAATCTATGTGAACAGAGGGCACGGAGAGCAGCATCAGGGGTTCCATAACGGCTATAAGTTAAGTGGTACAGGAGGAGAAGATGGAAAATATGGCTTTGAGCAGTATTTGGAGAAAAAGACCTTCTATGTAAAATACTAAACCAGGGATTTGAATTACGCAATCATGAAACAAACAAACATCAAGCAAATAACATCAAGGTTATTCGAAGTACCTCTTCCCGAGGTGCTTTCGGATGCCAAGCATGGAGACCATACCCATTTTGAGTTGGTAACCGTAACGGTGACGTTGGAAAATGGTATGGAAGGGACCGGTTATACTTATACCGGAGGAAAAGGAGGAAAAGCGATTAAAACCATGCTGGACTATGACCTTATTCCGGTTCTGGAGGGAAAAGATGGTACAGCCATTGATGAGCTGTATGATTTTATGGAATGGCATATCCATTATGTGGGGAGAGGTGGTATTGCTTCTTTCGCCATCTCTGCGATCGATATTGCCCTATGGGATATCAAATGTAAAATAGCAGAAGAACCTCTTTGGAAAATGGCAGGAGGAGCGAACAACACCTGCAAGGCATATTGTGGCGGAATCGATTTGATGTTCCCATTGGAAAAGTTATTGGGAAATATGAAATCGTATATGGATAGAGGATTCAATGCGGTGAAGATTAAGATTGGTAGAGAAAACCTGGAAGAAGATATCGAAAGAATCAAGGCAGTAAGAGAGTATGTAGGAGAGGATATCACCTTTATGGTAGATGCCAATTACTCCATGACCGTAGAAAAGGCAATTCGTGCGGCAGAATTATTTAAGCCTTATAATATCACCTGGTTTGAGGAGCCAATTATCCCAGATAATTATAAAGGCTATGCAGAAATCACAGAAAAGACAGGAATGCCAGTAGCGATGGGAGAGAACCTGCATACCATCCATGAGTTTGAGTATGCGATGGAGCAATCCAAACTTTCTTTTGTTCAGCCGGACGCCTCTAATTGTGGTGGTGTGACAGGTTGGTTAAAAGCGGCTCAACTGGCAAAAGAAAATAATATTCCTGTGTGTTCGCATGGTATGCAGGAATTGCATGTCAGCCTGGTTTCTTCCCAAGAGAATTCCGGTTGGTTAGAAGTACATAGCTTTCCGATTGATGAGTATACCACACGTCCGTTGGTGGTAGAAAACTATCGGGCTGTGGCATCCAATGAGCCGGGAATAGGCGTTGTGTTTGATTGGGGAAAACTTAGCCCGTATGAGGTGGGGCTTTTCCATCCACAGACAGTATCCTAAATGCTAGACATTGGTAATAGGTCACTGGTCGTAGCGTCCACGCTACGACCTGCAGCGGGCTTATACTACTCTCTCTACGACTAGTGTTAAACCAAATTCACAATATTCATCACACACAAAAACCAATAACAATCATGATAGAAGGAATCATATGGGCACTGATGGCCGGCCTGATGCTCGGACTCTATGCTTTACCAGAAAAATATACCAAGGACTTTGCATTTGAAAATACCTGGGGATTGTATTTTGCAATCAATACCTTTTTGATCCCCAACATAGCTGCCTTTGGCCTGATCGATAATTTTAATGATGTACTTTCAGCAATCCCGGCAGGGATTCTGACGGGAATGTTTATCTCTAGTTTCCTTTGGGGAATAGGTGTAATGATGTGGGGAAAAGCCATCAATCATATAGGACTTTCTTTAGGTTTCTCTCTATTTATCGGAACCATTATCTTAGTAGGTTCATTGATTCCATTTGTGGTAGATGGATTGCCAGAGTCATCTGTACTCATGATGATTCTTGCAGGAATTTCGGTAGTGTTAGTAGGGGTGTTGTTTAATGGACGTGCCGGTATTCTGAGACAAAGAGAGGAAGGAGAAGAAGGTACAAAAAAAGGCTCTATGACCACCGGTATTTTTATTGCTGTAATTGGCGGATTACTGGCAACAGGCTTTAGCTATGCCAATACGGTAGGGCTTCCAGTAATTAAAGATGCTGTGGTTGCGAATAATAATCCAGCTTGGATGAGTGCTATAGCCGTGATGTACGTTATCTATATGTCAGGAGGTATTGCAATCGCTTTGTACTTTGGATGGCAATTAAGCGCTAAAGGTCTTTGGAGTAAGTTCCAGACCCCAAGTTTTGGTAGAAATACACTTTTAACCAGCATCATGGGTATTTTTAACTTTGCGGCTTCTGCAACTTTTGCTTATGCTGCCTATCGTTTAGGAAACACTGGTGGGACAGTGGGGTATGCAATTTTTAATACGGTTTCTGTAGCGGTAGCCATTGTCAGCGGACTGGTGACTAAAGAATGGGTAAGCGCCTCGACTAAAGCGAAAGGTTCTTTGTATTTTGGGCTGGCAAGTATGATTGTGGGGATTGTGATTGTTGCGATGGGAAATAGTCTTTAATGAAGAATGAAGAATGAAGAATAGATAATTTGAAAACGCCGTAGAGACACGTCCTCTAGAAACTGGTCGTAGCGTCCACGCTAGGACCTGCAGCGGATTTGCACTATGCTTTTTACATGCACTATGTCCTTAAGTTGACGGTATGTAATGTATGTTCGGCATGTTTGAAAATATAACTATTCATCTGCTAGTGAAATTTTTTAAAAGAATAAAATCATTCAAACCAATGAGAAAATATATCAAAAATATAGTGTTAGGAATGGCAGTTTTAGCCGTTCTATCAGGATGTGCTACACAGCCTATGAACAAGCAATCAGAAGAGCAAGCAATAGAAATCACGGATGAGAAAATGGACTTTTTGGGTATTACCAATAAGGAATACCTAAGTGCAGCTTCCAAAAGAGCCTTGGCATGGTCCGATGATTTGAATAATGAGTGGTTTGGTGAATTTACGGTGCATGATTTGAAAGGTGATTTAGCCTATGAAGAGGGAGTTGTAAGAAGAGACCCATCGGCAATGATCCAACACAATGGTAAATACTATGTATGGTATTCCAAAAGTGTGGGTAAGGTAGATGGCTTTGCAGGAGATATCGAAAATGATAAGGTTTTCCCATGGGATCGATGTGATATCTGGTATGCGACTTCAGAAGATGGATGGACTTGGAAAGAGGAAGGTATCGCCGTAGCAAGAGGAGAAAAAGGGGCTTATGATGATCGTTCTGTATTTACGACAGAGATAATGGAGCATGAGGGGATGTACTACTTGGTATATCAAACCGTAAAATCACCTTATAATGTTAGAGTAAAGAACCAGGTAGGATTGGCGTGGTCAAACTCTCCTGATGGTCCTTGGACAAAGAGTAAAGAACCGATCTTGAGCCCTGCAGATAATGGCGTATGGAAAGGCGATGAGGATAACCGATTTATAGTAGAGAAGAAAGGTGATTTCGATAGCCACAAGGTGCACGATCCATGTATTATCCCTTTCAAAGGAAAATTCTATCTGTATTACAAAGGAGAGCAAATGGGAGAGGAGATTACTTTTGGAGGGAGACAGATACGTCATGGAGTGGCGATTGCGGACAACCCTAAGGGACCTTATATTAAATCAAAATACAACCCAATTTCCAATAGTGGACATGAGATTTGTGTATGGCCACAGGATGGAGGTATTGGTTCTTTGATCACCACAGATGGTCCAGAGAAAAATACCATTCAGTGGGCTCCTGATGGAATTAACTTTGAAATTAAGACGGTGATTCCAGGTGCGCCACATGCTATTGGCTTGAACAGGGAACTGGATACTTCCAGACCATTTGGGGCTTTTGACTGGGGACTAACGCATAAGTACCAGAGCTATGATTGGCAATATATTAGAAGATTTCAAGGGAAACGTAAAACCACCCACAAAGCCAAAGGGGAGGCAGGAGCCAAGGAAGCAAGCGATGCCGTTAGTAAAAAGCGTAAAGAGTAAAGATATAGATTGACTGAATACTGATACCTCCTAGAGAGATTTTATCAAGGAGGCTAAAGGCTACCGTATAGGAATTCAGTTAGGTTATGATGTAATAGAATAATTTATGGTGTTTTATTGGTTCAAGGAGAAATGTGGAAAAGGGTGTCTGTTTCCAAGTTTCTCCAAATCCTAGTAAGGAAAAGGAAAAAGTAGCGGAAGCCAGCCATTTTATGGCTGGCTTCCCTTAGTGTGCCGTGCATGGTATTTGGCTAGGTGGTGCAAGTCCACTGTGGGGGATGGTAGTTCC
>NZ_BAABJX010000003.1:0-45845 GCF_039543525.1 Algivirga pacifica | reverse complement strand
GGTTCGAACCCAGGACCCTCTCCTTAAAAGGGAGATGCTCTACCAGCTGAGCTACGGAATCTTAAATTTTTTTAAATAAGAGAATCATTCTAAAATTCTCTTTATTTTTGAAAACCTGTGGGGCTTTCGTCATTTGCGAGTGCAAAACTAACAGAAAGTAATACTCTATGCAAAAAAAATTAAAGTTTTTCGTCTTACTTATCACTTACTCACTGATAATCAACACTTCTTTCTCTCAAGAAAAAGTACAATTATTATCAGAAGCAGACAGTCTATTTGAAAGTGGCTCCTATACCAAGTCACTTAATTTATACAAACGCCTCATCAAACAAGAAGGTGCTTACACACCAAAAATGCTATTAAATATGGCCTTCATCACACAAGCTGAAGGAGCATATGCAGAGGCGCTTTATTACCTCAACTTGTATTACAAACACACTTCTGACAGAAGTGTATTGGAGAAAATGGAAACCCTCGCACAAGATAATAATTTGAGTGGGTATACCTTTACGGATTATGAATACTTCAGTAATGTTTTTCATAAATATAAACTAGTATTCTTCTCCATTGGCGCATTATTAATCCTTGTAACACTGGGGCTAAGCATCTATAAGAAGCAAAGAAAAGAGAATGCTTTAATTCCTTTTATCTTCCTGATATTGTTTTCCATAGGAAACTTATGGCTATTCAATCTAGGGTTCCAAAGAACTTATGGTATTGTACAAACCGTTAACCTTTACGGCACTGACTCCCCCTCTGCTGGAGGAAAAAGAATACAAAAACTTCAAGAAGGAGATCGTATCTTATTGGGTAACACTAAGGACATCTGGTACAAGGCAGAAGTGGATGAGCAATTTTTCTATGTGAGAAAAAATAACTTATTAATTGTTAATGGAGAATAAGCTACGTCTAGTTGTTCATGGTGTTTAATTGCAGTTGCTTCGCAATTGCGTTCATAATGTTTAGTTGTTTTTTTATTAAGTATGAAAAATGAATTAAACATTCAACTAAACATTATGAACGAGCGAAGCTCAATCTAAACATTATGAACAAAAAAAGAGGTAACCTCACTTGGTATAGCGTGAGATTACCTCTTTCTATATGATTGCTCAACTGACTCCTAGAACTCGGCACTCTTTGGTGTTCTTGGGAACATGATTACGTCACGAATGTTACCCATACCGGTCACAAACTGTACGATACGCTCAAAGCCCAATCCAAAGCCACTGTGTGGCGCTGTACCAAACTTACGAAGATCTAGGTACCACCATAGTTCAGACTCTGGGATATCCATCTCAGCCATTCTTGTTTTCAGTTTCTCCAGACTCTCCTCTCTTTGAGACCCTCCGATGATTTCTCCAATACCCGGGAACAATACATCCATCGCTCTTACGGTCTTTCCATCATCATTTTGCTTCATGTAGAAGGCTTTGATATCCTTAGGGTAGTCTGTAATGATCACAGGCTTCTTGAAGTGCTTCTCAACCAAGAAACGTTCATGCTCTGCAGCCAAGTCGATTCCCCACTCTACTGGATACTTGAATTTCTTTTTCTTATGAGGCTTAGACTGTAGTAAGATATCAATTGCTTCTGTATATGTAATACGCTCAAAGCTATTGTCTACCACAAAGTTCAGACGCTCCAACAATCCTAAGTCCCAACGCTCGTTGGCAGGCTTAGTCTTATCTTCATCCGCAGCTCTCTTGTTCAGGAACTCCATATCATCGGCACAGTGCTCCATGGCATGGGAAATCAAATATTTCACCATTTCCTCTGCCAGGTCCATATCCTCTTCCAACTCATAGAATGCCATCTCCGGCTCAATCATCCAGAACTCAGCCAGGTGACGAGAAGTATTGGAGTTCTCAGCACGGAAGGTAGGACCGAATGTATATACTTCACCCAAAGACATTGCTCCAGCCTCAGCTTCTAGCTGTCCAGAAACTGTCAGGTTAGTTTCTTTTCCGAAGAAATCTTCCTCGAAGTTAATTTGCCCCTCCTCTGTCATTGGAGGATTCCCCAATGGCAAGGTACTTACACGGAACATCTCTCCAGCTCCTTCTGCATCAGAACCTGTGATAATTGGTGTATGCAAATACTTAAACCCTTTATCATTAAAGAACTTATTCACTGCAAAAGCCAAGGCATGTCTTACTCTAAATACGGCACTCATCGTGCTAGTTCTCATTCTCAAGTGTGCTTTCTCTCTTAAGAACTCCATAGAGTGTTTCTTTGGCTGCAATGGGTACTCCTCTGGGTTGGCATCACCCAAAATAGTAATCTTCTCTGCATGCAACTCAATATTCTGACCTTTACCCATAGAAGCTACCAGCTCTCCTTCAATCGCAAGAGCAGCACTTGTCGTAATTCTTCTCAGGGTGTCCTCTGATTCATTCTCAAAGTTAACAACTGCTTGAAGATTGTTGATGGTAGACCCATCATTTATAGCGATGAAACGATTACTTCTGAATGTTCTAACCCATCCTTTCACCAACACCTTTTGTCCAACCTCTCCTGAGGACAAAATGTCTTTAATCTTGATTCTGCTCACAATTCTAGTATTTATAGTAATTTTGAAAGTGGTTTAAGGTATTTCCTCTTAACATATACAGAACAATATCTCCTTCTAGAGGCTTGATATAACTCCATACACGTTCGCTCTCCCCTCCTTTTTCCTTTACGACAAAAAGCTAATCGCCTGAATATACCTTTCTTGAGTAAAGCGTGTTTGTCGTGGCGACAACACACAAAAAAACAACAACCCTGTTGTTTAACAAAATAATGCAATAAAAAAATAGTAAGAATACAAAAAAAAGACGCTATTGATGTCTTCCATCAATAGCTCTGGCCAAGGTTGTATCAACCCCTATCTCTTCCCATGGGATTAATACCTCTACCATACCCGGTGTATCCTGCTTGCGTTTCTTCTGATCTACAATAAAAATAACCCCTTGTTCATTCAGTCCAAAAGAGGTAAAAAGCTGTTCATCTCTAAAAGATAACCCTTGATAATTTCGCTCTAAAAATTGAAGTACACGTTTGCGGGCTATCCACTCATCTTGAAAAAGGTCTCCAAAAGTAACTCTCTTTCGAGTAGACAAATCATAGTTATAAGTAAATACTAGTTTTCTTTGATTGCGGCTTCCATTATAAAAAGTATTCTTTTCAAACCGGATGCTAAGTATATTGTGTTGCTGATAATTGACTTTGTAATCCAATGTCAAAGAACTTAACCCTTTATGTTCTCCCAATACTTTCATGGTTGAACGGAAATCACTGATTGCCAAAGCCATAATATTCTGCAACCCCAAGTTCACCTGATGTTCTACTTCTGTAAGAGGATACTTTACCAAAGGATAACTCACATCCATCTGGTAATTCATCATGGAATTATGTTTGTTAAAAAATTGCTTTTCGACCAAAATTCCCATTTGCACCACATCCTTTTTCAAGCCAGAAGTAGGCTCTTCAACAGGGTAAAGACCAAACCCCGAAAGCAACCATATAATCAAAAGGTTTTTCATTGAAAGCAGTAGATTTATTCCGAGATCAACTTTTCTAAGTTGAAACACAGTGCATTTACAATACAGCCCAATACGCTCAAAAAATATTCACTTTGGAATTAAGCTTGTCTATAGTAGCCTCTCGGGTACCTCCAACGGGTATTGAACCTATGTATTAAACTCTTTCTTTAGAGAATTATTATCTGAAAAACTATAATAATTCACCTGTTTCTACCTCCAATACCTGATAAATACTATTTAAAGAAAAAACATGAATCATCCCATATTAACAAATGACTTATTTTTTTGAGAATTCATCACTTTACAGCTACCTCACAAGCTTTTTATAAGCTTCTTCATTTTTTCCTTGATGAAAAAACGAAGCAAAAAAATCAAGACTTTGAAGAATTCGCCTAATTTTCAATCGTAAAAGCTAAAAATTCCAAACTCGCTACGCTCAAACAATGGAATTTTCTTAACGCTTTGACGATTAAAAATCTTAACGGCAATTCTTCAAGGTCGTTTTTAAACAAAAAAATAGAGCCATCCCCTTAAATATTAATAAGGGATGACTCATATCTACGTTATAATTATTCAATAACCGGCAACTCCCATTTCTCCAAAACACTCTCTTGTTTCATCACCTTCTCTATTTCTTTCCAGTGCCTCGGGGCTTCTTCTGATAAATTCACAGGGCCTTTGCTGGTAATCAAAATATCATCTTCTATACGTACCGCTATTCCCCACCACTTGGGATCACAAGGGCTATTTTCAGGAATATAAATTCCCGGTTCCACTGTTATTACCATATTCTCCTGAAAATCGGAATAATTGGACTTATCATGTACATCCAATCCAATATGATGAGACACTCCATGTGGTAAATAAATACCATAATCCGCTTCAGTCTTGATAATACCCAGTTTCATTAACCCTTCTTTTATTTCCTTAACCGATGCGATATAAGGTGCGGAGAAATCCTCTCCTACCTGACAAGCTTGAATGCCTGCTTCTTGGGCTTTATATACAATCTCGTAGATCGCCTTCTGTTCCTTAGAGAATTTTCCATTCACAGGAATCGTTCGAGTCACATCGGCAGTATACCCCCTATATTCAGCTCCCAGGTCCATCAGGATCATTTCATCTTTCGTCAATTGTGGCTTATTATTTTCGATATAATGCAACACACAACCATTATGTCCTCCTCCAACAATAGAAGGATATCCCTCGAACTCTGCACCATACTTCTTAAAGACAAACTCATGGATTCCTTGCACCTCTCTTTCAGACATTCCTGGATGCATGGCTTTCATAACCTCTACCTGTCCCATAGCGGAAATACGTACCGCCTTTTTTAGCATACTAATCTCTTCTTCTAACTTCACCTCTCTTAACGCCCCCATAATGACATGCAATTGATTCAAGTCAATATTGGTTTTAGGAAGTTTTTCAACCACCAATGTACGCTCCTCCAATGTTGAAGCATTTTGGTAGGCTTTCAAGGTTTCATTTTTTGCTAAAGACGGGTCATTCTCCATAGCCCTACCAATTACCTTAGCGACATTGGCAGCACTGTACTCATCTGCGGTTTCAATCAGGGTATATAACTGATCCTCTGTCTCAGAAAAATCAGCTTCAGGATAATCCGTTACTTCCTTAAAGTACTGCATCATACTATACAGATCTCCTTCATCATTGCGATTATCCCTAACATCTCCCTTTAGTTCATACATCAGTACTTTGTCAAAAGACTTAAAGTCAAGAGGCAAATCATCAAAGAAGTCATTGGCAAATACACCTTCTATTCCTGTACGCTCTTTGGTTCGTTCTATTCCAAGACGCTCCCCATTCCACATTTCACTTTGTTCACTACGAGGTTGTACAAAGAATAATTCCTTAAACTGTTTTCCATTAATATCAACAGGTTCAGAAAAGATCAATAAGGTCGCATTAGGCTCCTTATACCCTGTAAGGTAATATAGATCAGGATCTTGATGGTATACATAATCCACATCATTTGCCCTATTACGAACTGGATTGGCAAAAAACACTGCCACAGAGTTCTTTGATAACTTTGCCCTTACAGCCTCCCTTCTATTGGCATGAAAGTCTTTGGTCAGCACATCCTTGGGCTCATATTTATACTGTGCCTGCAAATGGTCCATTCCCACTAGAAATACAGTAATTAAAAAAGTCAATCTGATTTTCATTTTCTCTATTTATCTGGTTGTTTTCACTATACTAACAGCTTGTTGAATCGTTGAATCGTTGAATTGAGCTTCGCTCGTTGATTCGAGTTGAATCGTTTTATGAGTTCAGTCAACAATTCAACTCGAATCAACGAGCGAAGCTCAATTCAACTCAGCAGCTTGCTGCTGAAATTCAACGATTCAACCTCCTTTATTAAAGAGGCAAGTTTCCATGTTTCTTTTTTGGAAGCTTATCTACTTTATTCTCTAACATTTCAAAAGCCGTAATCAATCGTTCTCTCGTTTGATCAGGTGTAATTACTTCATCAATAAATCCTCTATAAGCCGCGCGGTACGGGTTTGCAAAAGTTTTCTCATAATCTTCTACTTTCTCCTGTAACTTAGCTTCTGGATCTTCTGCCTCCGCAATCTGTTTACGGAAAATAATCTCTGCAGCTCCTTTTGCCCCCATTACGGCAATCTCAGCCGATGGCCATGCAAAATTGAGGTCAGCACCGATATGCTTAGAATTCATCACATCATAAGCTCCTCCATAAGCTTTTCGTGTAATCACGGTAACTCTTGGTACAGTTGCTTCACAGAATGCATATAGTAATTTTGCCCCTTCTGTAATAATCCCATTCCATTCCTGATCTGTACCCGGCAAGAACCCTGGCACATCTTCCAGTACTAATAAGGGAACGTTAAAGGCATCACAAAAACGTACAAAACGAGCCGCTTTTTTACTGGCTTTAATGTCCAATACCCCTGCCAGTACGGCAGGCTGATTTCCTACCACTCCTATACTTCTACCTCCAATACGAGCAAAGCCAACGACGATATTCTCTGCATAGTCCTTATGCACTTCAAAGAAAGAATCCTCGTCTACCGTTGCTTCAATCACCTCTCGCATATCGTAAGGTTGATTAGGATTCTCAGGAATGATTTCGTTCAGGGCCTTACGGGTTTCATCCTTCGGCTCATAGGGATACACTGGTGCATCCTCCTCGCAATTTTGAGGAATATAACTCAACAGTTTTCGAATATTCTGAAGTGCTGCGGCTTCATTGGGCGCTGAAAAATGGGTCACCCCACTCTTAGTACCATGAGTGCTTGCCCCACCTAACTCTTCTGCTGTTACTACCTCATGAGTTACTGTTTTCACCACATTGGGTCCTGTCACAAACATATAGGAAGTATGCTCCACCATCATGATAAAGTCTGTGATCGCCGGGGAATATACGGCTCCTCCCGCACAAGGTCCCATAATTGCAGAAATCTGAGGAACTACTCCTGAGGCCAAGGTATTTTTATAAAAAATGTCAGCATATCCTCCTAAAGATTTTACTCCTTCCTGAATACGGGCTCCTCCAGAATCATTCAGCCCAATAACAGGAGCTCCATTCTTCATCGCCATATCCATAATCTTACAGATTTTTTCAGCATGAGCTTCTGACAAGGAACCTCCAAAAACGGTAAAGTCCTGAGAAAACACATAGACTAATCGACCTTCGACTTTTCCAAACCCTGTCACAACTCCATCGCCAAGGTAATGTTCCTGATCCAATCCAAAGGCTGTTTCTCTATGACGTACAAACTTTCCTACCTCATGAAACGTGCCTTTATCCAGAAGTAGATCAATGCGTTCTCTTGCGGTAAGTTTTCCTTTTGTATGCTGAGCAGCAATTCGTTTGCTTCCTCCTCCTTGCTCAGCTTGTTTGTTCATTTCTTTTAGTTCTGCTAATCTGTTCTCCATAGTTTGTTCTGATTAGAAACACAGCAAATTGGTTTCTATTGGTTTATTATAAATTGTTGTAATTGGTTTCGATTCCTCAAAATACACAATTCTTCCTTATTACCATTCTATCTTTGTATGTTTGCAGGAAGGGATTTTGAGCCTATTCCTCAAAAATCTTGTTAACTTTAAAAACGAATACATTGCTAGAGTAATTCTGAAAAATGCTTCTAGCAGTCTAAACACTAAGTATTCTGATAAAAATAAGGGTACGACTTCCAAATGGATAAAGGAGTATAGCTCCCTGAGGGATAATTATTAATCCTTTCTACTTCTTCCTTAAATCATTTGAAAATCGTACTTAGCAATCAGTCCACTAATTAATTTCCAATCAATAGAAAAATCAATACCATGAAAGTAGAAAAAGATAAAGTCATCGTCATTACTTATTACCTGTCAGAAGGAAGCCCTGAGGGAGAAATGATTCAGGTTGTAGACAAAGATGAGCCATTTGAGTTCCTTTTCGGACATGAAAACGTACTTCCTATCTTTGAAAAAGAACTAGAAGGCGTAAGCAAAGGACATCAATTCAGCTTTGGTATTAAGGCAGAAGACGGTTATGGTGAGCGTCAGGACAATGCCGTTGTAACGATTCCTAAATCAGTTTTCAATATAGAAGGAGAAGCGGCAAGTGAGGAGTTACTTCAGGTAGGTAATGTACTTCCTATGGTTGGGCCAGAAGAAATGCCAATGGATGGGTTAATCATCGAGGTGAAAGATGATAGTGTAGTCATGGACTTCAACCACCCACTTGCAGGTATTGACTTACACTTCGAGGGAGAAGTAATCGACATTCGTGAAGCGACCGAAGACGAGCTTAGTAACGACGGTATCTACTAGTGGTTGAGGCGACTTACGTCGCTTGTTGAGTAACACTTCGTGTTGTTGAGTTTCACCTTTGGTGAGTTGAGATTATCGGTGAGCAGTGAGCAGTGAGCAGTGAGCAACTTATCTAAACGGTAAACGATCAGCAATAAACGGTAAACAAAAAATAAGATGAAAATAGAAGATAACAAAGTAGTCTCTGTACTCTACACCTTATATGAGGATAATGAGGATGGAAAGCTATTGGAGAAGACGGAAGAGAGTGAACCATTCATGTTTATTTTTGGTACAGGAGGCGTTCTCCCAAAATTTGAGCAACAGCTGAGTGGAAAACAAGAAGGTGATTCCTTTGCTTTCTTTCTAAAAGCAAAGGATGCTTATGGAGAAGTCAATCCTGAAATGAGTAACATTGAGGTGGACAAGTCAATCTTTGGCCTATCTGATCCTGAAGAAATGGAGGCGATGTTCCAGGTAGGACATATCCTTCCTATGATTGATCAGGATGGTTTTCGTTGGGACTCCCGTGTTGTTAAGGTCAAAAAGAAAACCCTGATCATGGACCTTAACCATGAGTATGCCGGTTTAGATCTTTACTTTAAAGGAAAAGTCGTTGGTATTCGTGAAGCAACTGATGAAGAGCTGAACTACGGAGAAGACGGGGAGGACAACATTGAGATTGTAGGGAGATAAAAATTGGAGTACGATAATTAAGGTTGAATAAATAACCAACAGTTGAGGCGGCTATCGCCGCTAGTTGAGTGGCACGCCGTGCCGTTGAGTAGCCCTTCGGGCTGTTGAGAAAAAGCAGTACTACTAAATCTCAACGTGCGAAGCATACTCAACCTGCGACGTAAGTCGCCTCAACGGTACGTAGTACCACTCAACAAAGCTAGTTGGCAGTAGACGTATAAATATTCAAACGCCAATACCCTCCAATATACTTAAACTAAGCACAAACATGAACAGTCAAGAATTCAGAAAAGAAGCCCACCGGTTAGTAGACTGGATGGCCGATTATCTGGAGGAAGTAGAACAATATCCTGTAAAGTCTCCTCAGGCTCCTGGTGACTTATTAAAGCAATTGCCTGCAGCAAGTCCTGAAAAGGGAGAAGCGTTTTCTACTATTTTTTCAGATTTCCAATCCTTAGTGATGCCAGGGATCACACACTGGCAGAGTCCTAATTTCTTTGCTTACTTTCCCGCGAACAGCAGTTACCCTTCGGTATTAGCAGAAATGCTCACCGCAACCTTGGGGGCACAGTGTATGATATGGGAAACGTCCCCTGCTGCCGCTGAGCTAGAGGAGCGCATGATGGAATGGATTCGGGATATGATGGGACTACCCAAGGACTTTACGGGGGTAATACAAGACACCGCTTCTACAGCCACCTTATGTGCAATTCTTTCCGCAAGGGAGAAAGCTTCTGGGTTTACGCTAAATCATACCGGATTCACAGGCAACGAGAAATACACCATCTATTGTTCTTCTCAAACACATTCTTCGATTGACAAAGCCGTACGCATTGCAGGTATAGGTTCTGACCAATTACGCAAAGTAGCGGTTGATTCGGAGTTTGCCATGCGCCCTGATGCCTTGGAAGCTCATATCAAGGAAGACATTGCCTTAGGCTATACACCACTTTGTGTGGTGGCAGCTACCGGTACTACTAGCTCTACTGCCATGGACCCTGTTTCTGCCATAGGGGAAATTTGCCAACGCTATAACCTATGGTTACATGTGGATGCAGCCTATGCAGGTACTGCAACTATCCTACCTGAAAAACGATGGATTATTGAAGGAGTAGAAATGGCCGATTCCTACGTATTCAATCCTCATAAATGGATGTTTACCAACTTTGACTGTACGGCGTATTATGTTAAAGACAAAGGAGCACTAATACGTACCTTTGAGATTCTACCGGAGTATCTCAAAACCAAGACAGATCACATCGTAAATAATTATAGAGATTGGGGCGTACCTTTAGGAAGACGTTTCAGGGCCTTAAAGCTATGGTTTGTAATTCGTAGTTATGGAAAGGAAGGGATACAAAAACGTCTCAGGGAACACATCAGCTATGCTCAATACTTTGAGGAAGAAATACAAAAACGTTTAGGAGCTAAAATACTAGCGCCCACACATTTGAACTTAGTATGCCTACAGCTACAAAAACCGGGACACAACACCGAAGCACTCAATGCATACAATGCCGAAATCCTTCAAAAAATCAATGATAGCGGCAAAGCTTACCTCACCCATACAAAACTAAATGGTGTCTATTGCATACGAGTAGTTTTTGGACAAACTTATCTACAACATCGACATGTAGAAAACTTATTACAACTTTTCGAATCCCTTGTGTAAATTTGCATCACTAATTCTAAATTTATTTAACAATGATACAAAGAGTACAAACAATTTTCCTATTCGTACTGGTAGTCTGCATGATCAGTACGATCTTCGTTCCTACATGGGTACGCCTAAGCGGTGAAGCAGACGTATTGGCACAAATGGACACTTATGAGTTGATCACTTATAACGAAACTGGAGAGCCTAGCACTACCAACGTTATTTACTTAACGGTTTTATCAGTACTATCAGCCTTACTAGGATTGGCTTCTATTTTTAGTTATAAGAACCGTATGACGCAAGTAAAACTCAACATGGTAAACATCCTGTTGATTGGAGCGGTAATCATTATCAATGCTTACTTCTTTGCGACCTACCAAACACTAGGTGGAGAAGCTGGAAAGTCACAATTTAGCTTCGGATTCTTCCTTCCTTTCGTTGCTTTATTAATGAACAATATGGCTAACCGCTTTATCAAAAGAGATGAGCAATTAGTCAAATCAGTGGATCGCTTACGCTAGGTATTGGTGATTAGTGGTTGGTGATTAGTGATTCGTTTTACTGAATATCTATACTAATCACTAATCACTAAAAATGCTGCTATAATAGGTTATGAGCAAACTTAATAATCAGACCAATAACCTATCACTCAGAATCCAAAAAAAGGGATGCTTATACAGCATCCCTTTTTCGTTCCATTGTAATTTTAGAAGCGTAACAAACTCCTCCAATCGGAGGGTTATATTTACGAACAACTACCTGTACCGTCTGGGCCGAAGCATGGGTATCCAATACCTTAGCGATAATCTTCCCTGCAATATGCTCTAAAAGCTTTACAGGCTCTTCCATCACTTCTTTGGTGATCTTATAGAGTGATTCATAGTTCACGGTATCATTCAGGGTATCTCCTTGGGCTGCTGCTCCAAAGTCCGTTTCTACCTCCAAATCTACTCCATACTTATTTCCTATTTTTTGCTCTTCCTCATAAAAACCATGGTAAGCAAAAAACTCCATTCCTTCTAATGCAATCTTATCCATAAGCTGTTCATGTTGTTTAATTGAGCTTCGCTCGTTCATGATGTTTAATTGAGTTTTTTGTTTATGTTGTTTGATTGAAGCTTGTGTTGAGACTCAGACAACATATCAACTTGAATTAACGAGCGAAGCTCAATTCAACGATTCAACAACTAAACATCATGAACGAGCGAAGCTCAATTAAACATCATGAACATTAATTCACAACTTCTTTTTCCAAAGATCGCTTAGAGGTCTTAAAGCTAAACTTATAGTATGTCTCATTGGACAACTTATCCAATGCCCTTACCTCTATCTCATAGGTTCTATTATTCCTGAACCCATCAATCACTCCAGTATAAGGTCGTTCTGCTTTACCGTTTACCTTGTAATACATCGCCTTATAACCGGTCAGCTTATCTGTTGCCGCTAAGAATACAGAGGTATAAGAAGGGTAGTACTCCTGCCCATTTTCATCCACAATAGGATCTATACTATAATGGACAAAGACCTCCGGACCAGTATTATCTACAGCAAATGTCCCTCTCTTTACATTACGGTTGTTTACGTTATCATATCCATAGATATTTAACTGATAAGCACCTTCTTTCTTCAAATGTAAAGGGCTCTCGTAAGTAATTTCGTCAATCTCCTGATTGAAGCTATAAGCAATATACTGCATACCAGACTCCGGATCAGTCGCATTCAATCTGACTCCTGTCTTTTCACTAATATACAAGGTATCATCCTTCATAAAAGTATCTCCTTCAAACCCGTAAGATAGTGTCGGACCGGTCAAGTCCAAGTATACTTTACTGACGTTGTGCAGGTATTGGTTATACATCATTTCCTTTTCCGTTACCTCATTGGCCAGATTATCAATAGAGTAGAAACTTACTGAGTGTTTTCCAGCTACAGAAGGCAAATAGAATGGATTTTCATATTTCTGGAACTCCTGTCCATCGATGGAGTACATAATCGCTCTTACTCCAGCCTTATTATCGACGGCAGTTAATTTCAATTTAGACCTTCCTGAGAAGAACATTTCTCCATCTACCACATAGCGATCACCTAATACATCTGCTGCCGTAATCGGTGCTGTTTTATCCAAGTAGAAATCAAAAGAAGTCACCTCCTCCTTGTTGCCTACATGGTCTATAGCGTAATACTCCAATACGTGCTCACCATCCTCTAATCTTGCTGTCGCTATTGGCTCTTTGGTATTGTACTGTACAAACTCCTCATCATCAAATCGCATCCAAACCTCTTTTACCCCTGATAAAGAGTCACCTGACAAGAGAAATACCTTACTGCTCACCGATATAATATTATCAATAGAAATTCCATTGATCACATGATAAGTATTAGGAGAAGAAGTATCTATCACAAACTCTTCCTCTTTGGGAGCTGATGCATTCCCTACATGATCGACACCATAGTATTTAAAGGAGATATTTCCCTCCTGCTCAAAGGAAATTGTTTCCTGATAAGGGGTATATTCCTTTTCATTAATCGAATGAAAAACCTTGGCCACTCCTACCATATCATCTTCTGTACTTAGGGTGACATTAAGTCCAGGTCCATAATATACCGTCCCATTGGTATCTTTATAGCGCTCCGCTCCTTCAAAATGACTGACAGAGCTTGGTGCTTCTCCATCAGCATAAATAATAAATCGATCATCCCGATGATCAATTTGATCATAGTGCTTCAAGATATGCATACCGGGACCATCCAGGTAAAATGGCTCTACCTTATTTGTATTTTTAGTCTTATCTAACTTGGCCAGAGGTGTCGCATCGGACATATCGGGCTTATGGGAGATCATCACGTAGATCGGCAAAGAGGCCTGTGTGTAATAGCGATTGGCAGAATCCACGTAATGTGTAAATTCATGCTCCTTAGGCGTTTGAGCTTCTGCCAGCAATGGAAAAAGAAACCCCAAAATTAAAAAGTGCCTAAATAGAAATGAGAATTTCATATAATAAGAATTTATTCCCTGTTAGTATTTTAATTGATTTTAGTCGCTTCAAGAAGTTGTTAATCGGTTGTTGGAATGTTTCTGTAATCCCTCCCACTCTTGTTCCATATTGGAGCAAACCAATGCCCCAATCACAAGAATATCGTCAGTTTGCGACGTTTCCTTCATCCAATTTTTGAGATTAACCTGTAGTAATTCTTTCTGTCTTTCAGAGTTATCTTGATGGATATGCTTCAAAAGTTCTCGCATGCGTTTAGAGGTAAACCTTCTATCTTTTTTACCTCCAAATTGATCAATATAACCATCCGAATACGTATAGAAACGAGTTGGTTTTGTAATGTCGATACGGTGTACCGGAAAATGAGGTTTTCTCCCCTTTCCATGGTATCCACCAATAGAGTAACGAGCTCCTTTAATGTAGTTCACTTCCCCATCCTGAAAGTATACCAATGGAAAATGTGCCCCTGCATACTCCATATAAGCTTTTTCGCGATTAATCACACAAAAGGCCATATCCATTCCGTCCATCGTTCCATGAGAATCCTTGTGTAAAGCTCTGGAAATACGATAATCCATTTCCAAAAGTACCTGATCGGGATCTATAATTCCTTCGGCCACCACTTGATCCAAAAAGCTCTTTCCCAATAAAGAAACAAAAGCTCCAGGTACGCCATGCCCTGTACAATCCACTCCTGCCAGCAATACCAATCGCTCTCCATCTCGCTCTACCTCCTTGAACCAGTAAAAGTCCCCACTCACCGTACTACACGGCTGAAAGAAGATAAAGGATTCTGGTAAAATATGAGAAAGGTGCTCCAAAGGCTCCATCACTCCCGACTGAATACGCTTAGCGTAATTGATACTCTTCTGTATATTTTTATTCTTTTCGGATAGCAAGAGGTTTTGCTCAAGAATCTGGGTTTGTTTTTCCTGCAAAGCGATATTAGAGCTTTTCTTTTCCTGATAACTCTTCCAAAAGAGCGCTAGTACTACAATACAAAGTAAGGTGAGTACAATGAAAAAGTTTCGCTGTATACGCTGGTATTTAGTCTGTTGCTTATGCCATTCATTCAGTTCCTTTTGACGCTCTAACTTCATATTTTTCTCCTTCTCCTCCGTCTTCAATAGCGCAATCTGTAAGTCCCTGATATTGGCTGTATCCAGTAAATCCCTGTATTGAGTTTCAAAGGAATATAACTCCTCCTTGGTTAGACCTAACTCCTCTTTTACGGCTTTTAATTCGAGCTCTTTTTTCTCTTTTTGGGTTTCAGCTAACTCGGCTCTTAATTTCATCAGATCCTTATCCTTCTCCATGGCCGTTTCCTTGACCCTATGCACCATCTCATTGAAGGTTCTATATAGCTCAAAGTTCTTTTTAGCATTATCCATGTCCCCCACTTTCTCGTAATTCTCTGAAAGCATGCCATAACAGCTTCTCATCAAAGGAACATCATTAAGTTCTATAGCAATACTAAGTGCTTCTTGTAGGTGTTCAATGGCTACCTTGTTCTTATTAAGGTTTTCTGCTACAACTGCCAAGTTGATTAGTGCAGAGTATACCCCCAACTTTTCTTTGTTGGCCTTTCGCTCCTTGAGCGTCATGTAGAAGTAGTTATACGATTTATCAAACTGCAGTAGATCCGAGTAAATCATTCCCAGATTGTTATTGATCTTGGCAATACCACTGTTGTTTCCCACCTTCTCATTCAGCACTAACGAACTATCATAATAATCAATAGCTTCCCATAACTTCATATGGTTCCAATAGGTAAGTGCAATCAAGTTAAGGCAACGAGAGGCTTCTTTGTAATCACCTCTTTTCAGCATCTTGAGGTGACGCTCCTTGAGCTCTTCCACTTCTTTAAGTTCTTTAGGAGTCAAGTTAGTAGGCTTGATTCCTTCAGGCAAAGGAGGATAGGCAGAAGATACCTCTTGTGCTAGCAGGGTTCCGGTAGAAATCGTAAACAGAAAAAAAAGTATATGCAGCGATAAACGCCTGAGCGTTAAAAATTGGTCTCTCATTCTATGGTTTTTAAGAGATAGTTTCTGCTAATGAAGAATAGTTGTACACAAAAAAACACAAAACACGTTAAAACACAAAAAAAGAGTCACAGAATTATATCCGTGACTCTCTCATGCAATATTCTTCTCGAGCAAGCAATTATAGCGTTTATAGATAACTTCTACTTCCCATCGAGTTGAAAGAGGAAGGATAAAGGAAGAAGGATATAACCATTTTCCTCTACAACAGAAATATTCTATTACTAAACTTTATACTTACCAGATAAGACTACTATGTGTTTCTTAGAACAAGAAGTAAGTCAAACCTACTTGAACTACAGCGTTCTTAGTATTACCTGAAGCTAGCTCAGAAACATCTTTGTACATGTTAGTGAACGAGTTAGCGTAACGTGCATCGATCGCCAATTTCTTGATTTGGAAACCAACACCGATTACTGCAGATACATCTAGAGGGCTTACTTCCTCTTTTACGTCTGTTTCTACTTCTACACCTGCTTCACCACCTTGAGCTAATCCCAACAAGCCTTGTACTTGTGGTCCGTATCCATTTGCCTCAGCAAATTGAACTACTTCACTTTGAAGTGATGGGTTCTCCATTACAGCATTTACGAATGACTCACCTTTGTTCAAAGACAATGTGTTTTTATAATCGTTTACTGCGCTTAGTGGCAATCCAAACTGAGGACCAGCAAAGATCTTGATACCCAATGGCAAGTGTAGTTTCGCCATTACAGGGATGTTCAAGTAATCTCTTCTTTGTGTTCCTTCTGTAGATACCTCACCTGCTGGAAGCTCAGCTCCTGAAGCCAATTGTGTTGCCAAGTTTGGATACTGGCTTGCAAATGCTGCAATTGCTGAAGGGTCTGTCAAATCTACACCTGAAGATAACGCTGACAAATCAACACCTGTTTTTGCACCATTCACGTCTAGTCCTTGCTGAGAGTACTGCACCTCTGCCTGTACACCGAAACGAGCAATTCTTACCTCTGCTACTACACCAATGTTTGGAGAGAACAATCTTGGAGCTACATTTTCAGCCTCTACATCTGAGTTATAAAAAGCTACGTTACCACCTAGTCTAGCACCCAAGTGTAGCTGTGCATTGGCAGCTGAGAATGCAAAAAGTGCCAATACAGAAATTAAAAGTTTTTTCATCGTTGATTAGTTAATTATAATAGAAATAAAAAAAATACCTTTTTTTAAACGAACGTACACGCCCTTTAAATTGGTATAACTTTATTACAAATGTTAGTGTCAAAAATACAATTTTTTATGAAAAGTCAAGGTTTTTTATTTGATTTCATTAACAAATTAGCATTCTATTCATTCACTTTTCCCTCCTTTTTACGCAATCGTTCAATGGCATATCCCACTTGTTCTTCCAACAAATAACGTTGACGCTTATTCGCTTTTAAACGCTTTTGTAATGTTTTCAGATGCTTTTTGGGATTAGGGTAAAGTAAACGATGTACAATATCAGCTAAGAATAATGTTTGTCTCAACTTCAAAAACAATCCCTTTACCCGATAAGCCCTTGCCAGGTTTTGTACCCTTAACACCCTTAATACGCGCATCGAACGAAAAGCAGAAATCAACGGTACCAGAATAATCAAAAGATCCATCCAGTGCTTCACGGCATAATCGCCCCTTTCCCTACTCACGAAGATCATCAATACAAATTCAAAGGTGAAAGCCATCCAAATAAATGCCTGACTGACTTCCAGGTAAAAATCTATATCCGACACATAAGCCCGCATTTGCTCCTCATATTTCATTTCAATGAATAAGATAGGAACAATCAACGCCGCTATCAGAATCATCGGTAGACTAAACTTCTTGCGTAACGTATCAAATAGCGTATCATTACGATAACTCCATTGCCATGCTGGTAGCCAAATCAAGTTTTGATCCGAAAAACGGGGCGTAGCAAATCGTAACACCGGAAAAAAGGCGGCTAAGAGGTATAATGTTTTTGTTCGTTTCTTAATCCCCAGTCCTTTGCTCTTTTTCCAATACTGAAAATACTCCCAGAAAAAATAAGGCCAAACAACTAGCATAGGGGTCAATAAATAGTAAATATGCGCGATCTCTCGTTCTTTCTGATCGCTCAATAATAAATCTCCCAACTGTGCCAGCTCTTGAATAACCAATCCCAAGCTCATCAAGAACAATAAGGATAAGCCAAAACTCCAAGGAGCCAACTGATGCTCCAATCTTGTCAATAAAGTATATTGGCTAGAAGACTCCTGATGTATAAGCAAAGGCTCTTGCGCTTTATCTACCTCCTCCAATACCTCTTTAAGTATCACCTCAAAGGGATCGTCCAACTCCTCTTCGTTGCTTGGATCTATCAGTTGTTGTACTCGCATAAGGATGGTAGGGTCTTCCAATCCCTCAATACGGTTCAGTAACTGCTGCTTATCAACGGACAACAATGCTTTTTCTTTCATATTCTAATTTATAATTGTCGACAGAGCCTATTCATAATAAAGTAACCTTATAGCTACCCGAAATACTATTCTTCCGCAGGCCCTCTCGTGACGCGAGGGCCTACATGATTCTAAATTTATCCTTTTTTCAGTTGCTGAAATTGCTCTTGTAAATCCTCTCTTTCCTGCAATTGCCTCAATAACGCCTTGTACATTTGAATCCCAGCCTTCATAAAATCCCCTTCCATCGAATAAGCTGCGGTAAACACTCTTCCCATATTATTTTTACTTACACCAATCAAGCGAGCTTCTTTCACCCCGGCACCACTACAATAAAACGCTAATTGTCGATTATATTCATAACGATGAGCATCCGCTAAAAAATGGTCTAATTGACGTGCTGAAGTACTCTTAAGATCTCCAATAAAAGCTCCTTCCAAGTATAAATCTGCTCTCGCCTTGCATTCAATTCCCGTATCAGCATCTGTCCAGAACATACTTACTTCCTTCTTTACCTCTTCGTCCTGTACCATTGCCTGCAACTCTTCATTCCTCAAGGCCGCTTTAGTTACTTTCTCTATCCTCCTTAGATCATTAGGAGCAAACTTATGTCGGTAAGCAGGCCATCGATCCGGCTCCAATATCGCCATATGTATCGCCGATCCCATTCTCAATGCCTGCGAACGTCTATAACGTATACGTCCTGTCAATAGGTCTTTAAAAAGGGATAAATCTGTATTACTGATCGCTGGGTGTGCCCTGTATTCCTCTTCGGGCATTTGCTCGTGAATTATCATTTGTAGTCAATTTGTTGAGGCGGCTTGCGCCGCTGATTGAGCGCTTCACTGTTGAGATTCACCTTCGGTGAGTTGAGGTATGTCCTCGATTAGGTCTACCTTCGGTAGATTATATACTCATGGAATAGAATCGAATTATCTGCTTATTATTTTCACCAAAAATAAGTGTGTAATTTCTTTTCTATTATTTTTTGATCACCTATTTCTAAAAAAAACTTCATTACAAGCTTCTTGGATCACACTCATTGCAGTGAACATTGATACTTCAGACGTAAAATTACTAGCTCAGTAGGATTTTAATTTTCAATGATCAATTTTTAATTTTCAGTTATTTACTACTCACTTTTAGTGAGTTATTTATTCGCCTCAAGCTCAAGGTAATAAACTTAACTCACCAAAGGTGAAACTCAACAGCGAAGCGCTCAACCAGCGGCGCAAGCCGCCTCAACAATAACATATAGATTATGAATACAGAATTAATCATCACCAAGATAGAGATCTATAAATTAAGAATTCCCTATAAACAACCATTCAATATTTCGTTGGGAACCATCACCCATACAGATAATATTGTTGTGCGTATCCATACCGATGCAGGTATTATAGGTACGGGAGAAGGCTCTCCTTTTGCCTTTATCAATGGAGAAGTACAAGACGCTGCCTTTGAAATAGGCAAACTACTGGCTTCTGCCCTAAAAGGTAAAAATGCATTGGCTATAGCAGACCGATGGAAAGATATTGACCAAGCCATTGCAGGCAATAACACCATTAAAAGTGCTTTCGACATCGCCTTATACGATATCATGGGTAAGCATTGCAACCTTCCTCTCTATGCACTATGGGGTGGTAATAACGACCTTGATCTACATACAGACATGACGGTAGGCATTGCCTCTCCTGATCAAATGGCTGGTGAAGCAGTTCTATTTGTTAAGGAGGGATTCCCTGCCATTAAGGTAAAGTTGGGTACGACTATGAGTGAAGATGTCGCCCGTATCAAGGCTATACGAGAGGCTATTGGATACGATATCCCACTTTCTATTGACGCCAATCAGGGATGGGACGTTGCTACAGCCATTCGTACCCTTAAGGCACTGGAAAAATATGACATCAAATTGTGTGAAGAGCCTGTTCCTGCTTGGAATCAAGCTGGGCTAAAACAGGTTTACGAAAACAGCCCGATCTCCATCATGGCTGATGAGTCTGTGTTTGACCACCGTGACGCATTCCGATTGGCCGCTTCCCAATCATGCGATTCTTTTAACATTAAGCTTTCCAAGTCCGGCGGCATTACCAATGCCCTGAAGATTGCAGATATTGCAGAAGCTGCAGGCTTGATCTGTCAGGTAGGTTGTATGGCCGATTCCCGTTTTGCCTTAACGGTATTGGCTCACCTATGCATGGCTAAACGAAATATTATCCACTATGATATGGACTCCGCGCTAATGTTGGCAGAGGACCCTGTGGAAGGGGGAATTACTTATGGGGCTCATGGAAAAATCCGTTTGGAAGATGCTCCTGGGGTAGGTGCTGAATTTAAGGAAGAGTATTTGGAGAAGATGCCTTCTGTGGTTATTTAAACGTTTTTGTTTATCCGCTACACGGCGTGTGTTAATTGAGCTTCGCTCGTTCATGATGTTTAGTTGTAGGGCTTATGACTACTGATATTCATAAGTTAAATAATAAATACTGGTCGTAGGCTCCTGCCTACGACCTAAAAGCAATTTGGAGGCTCCAGCCTCCTGTCAAATACTCTATACACATCTAGTTAATACGAGGGTGGACCCTCGAAAAAAGCGCTGTAAAGCCGTAAGCTAGAGCTTACGACTAGTAAACGTCTAAGGAACCTTAATCGCTTGAAAATAAGTCCTTAACCTCGCGTTATTCACCTGAGAAGCCTCTTCCTCGATCACCAACTGTTCCTCATCCAATCCAACAATCTTCACCTGATGAGGGTAATTATTACCTTGGTAGTAAAAACTGATGGTCTGCTGATCTGCCTCCAAGGTCCATTGTCCTGATGCTACCAGATGGATCGCTGTGCATCTGGTACTATGCTGTATTCTTTCCCAACTTCCTTCTTCCAGGTAGCGTTCTTCTATAGATAAGTCACAGTTTTCTGTATAATCTGTCCATCCATTACCGGTATTGAGTTCTACCCTTGTGACTGTCCATTTTCGTGAAGTAAGTAGGGTGGTATTTTCAGTGCTTTCAGAAGAAGGTGATGTTTCTTCACATCCTAATATCAGGCAAAGTATCATCATTAAAAACAAGTATTTTTTCATGGCTTTTATGAATGTTTGCCATGTATATACTTTGAGAAAAGGATAGATATAAACTTAAGCTTCCTTCATTTCTTACATCTCTTGGATATAGGGTATAGATTCTTCTTTTTCTTCTATGTTCCTTCTACTTGCTTATAAACTCGGACACACCAATGGCGCATCCTTACGGACTACTTAGTAAATGGGCCAGATTGGGCGCCTCTACAGGGCTATCCACTCATAATACACCTCTTCTTGCTGATCATACAACACCTCACTACACCCCTTCCCTTTCACTTGTGCTTTTCCATTGGTCAGTATTTGGTAGTTACTGTTCAAACGCTCCAGGAAGTGTTTATAATTATAGCTCTCTTGCTCTGCCAAGGTAGATTGATATACCACGTAGTACCTGTTCTGAGGAAAACGACTCATCATACGTTTAAAGACATCTACATAAACCAACGTTTCCTCTAGCGTAAACACCTCCATCACATGGGAGAAATTAAGGATAATCACATGAGGTTGTGCGAAACAGTCCTGTACATATCCCCAGTTGATATCTTCCAACCTACTGACCAAACTACAATAGGTTGTTCGTTCTAGCAGGTCTTGTTCAGAGAACTCCTTCGCTTTTGCCAGCATAGCTTGTGAATGATCTACCCCTATATAGTTAAAGACAAAGTGTTTTCGAGTCGTTTGCATCACTTGGTTAAATGCCAACCCTGCCGTCATTGGACCACACCCTATATCAAAAAAGAATAAACGATTACTCCATTTCGCTAGTGTTTCTGCCAATTGGTCCTTGATCTGCCCCAACACATATTTACCGGAATAAAAATGCTTTTGCATATTGAAATAAGCATAAGCGTTGACCTTATCCTCTGCCGAAAAGCAAAACTGCTCCCATTCATGTTCGTAAGGTTCATCAAAGATCGTCCTGCCGTATGCCAATACAATATTTCTTAGAAAATGATCATCTGCTCCCATTAAAGAGGCCCCCTCCGTTGCTGGATGTTGTTGGACAACATTATAAACCACTTTTTCAAAGGCTTTTTCAAAAGCGACATCTTCAGGGATCAGTTCCACTCCTGTACTCAACCTTTCCTTCGGTAGTTGGAAATCATGTTTCAGCATATTCGGAATTTCCTCGTGGATATAGCCATCACGGGACTTCACCCATTCGATCAATCGATAAAAGATTGTCTCCCTGGAAAGTAGCTCCTCGTTTCCTACAAAAATCATCTGTTGCCTTGCCCTGGTAATGGCTACGTTCAGTTTTCGATCTACCACACCGTCATCGGTCAGGGACATGAGATTCTTGACTTGAAAAGGAGTATTGGCACAAAAAGAAATAATAATCACCTCTCGTTGACTGCCCTGATAACGTTCTACCGTATCAATGGTCAGTTTATCTGCTTCCTCAATCCCGGCCTGCTCCAACTCATGCTTGATCTGGGCAATTTGGTTACGATAAGGAGTAATGATCCCTATCGTTTTGAGTGGATCAAAGCCTTTCCCATTCGACAGGTAAAGACTTTTCACGGCCTTCACCAGTTCCACCACCATTAACGCCTCATCAGAATTAATTTTATCCGACTTATCATCAGATTTCTTTCGGGATGGAATAAATAATAAACGATGTTCACTCAGCATTCGCTCATATTTATTCTCCTGATCTACCTTATCAAAACTTAAGGTTGCATGCTGCCAAGGCAGAGGGACTGTCGTCAATTTATTATCGTAAAAAGATTGATTAGAGAACACGGACAACTCTTGATGCATGCGCCCCTGATGCGTCAACATATCAAACGCCCACTCCCAACCATTCTCTTGACAACGATTAAAAATACGTTCGAAATAAGAGTTTCTACGATTGAATAATCCAATACTATGCAACTCCTCCTGCTTTACCGCCGAAAGTTCTGCTTCTTGCTGCACAATAGCGGGTAACTGTTTTTGATCTCCAATAAGGACAAATCGACGTACCTTAGGGAGTAATCCCACAATCTGTGGCTCTAGAATCTGGGAAGCCTCATCCACTATAGCAATATCAAAGTCTTTGAGCTTAAACAACTCCAGTTTCCCCGTAATAGAAGCCAAAGTTCCTACAAAAATCCGGTGCTTCTGAATCATTTCCTTCAGCTCTGCCCTGTTCTTAGCCGCCGCCGCTACTTTATCCAGCAAACATGGTCGCCATTGCTCTGCTGTAGAAAACTCAGATCCTATACGAATAAACTTTCGCTCTCCATCCGCTTTTTCTTCAATGGCCATATCTACCGCTTCACAGATCTCATCCACTGCTCTGTTGGTATAGGCCAGCAGTAAGATATTTTGCTGAGGATCTTTATGTAAGTTGGCAGTCAGGTTTTTGAGCATTCGAGAGGTCTTTCCCGTTCCCGGAGGACCTACCACCAAAAAGTAATCCTCGGCAGCCAATGCTTTGCCGATAATTCTTTTCTCCTCCTCGTTCAGGACATCTTCTGTATAGAAATCAGTCACCAATGGTGCGCGCTTAGGTTTTTCCATACCTAATAAAACGTCTTTCTTCTGCTTGCTTGTCTCACTTAGAAAGCTGAATAAGCCCTTATACATGGATGCAAAAGAATTATCCAATACATCGTGCTCCAAAGCCCACTGCTGGTGTAAGTTAAAGAACGACAAGTTACGCTGACGAAAACGGAAGCGTACCGTAATATGATCTTTAGTAATACTTACTATAGAGCATTTAAAGATCTGGTTCTTCAGTGCGTGATCCTCTGCCGAACTTCTAGGATAAAGCACAGCGATATCACCTTCCCTGAAATTGACAAAATTGTTTTCCTCGTTAGTCCGCTTAAAGATGATATGAGGTTTTTCAGCATCGGCATGATTCTCCTCGATCTCCAAATCATAGAAGATATTGAAGGCCTCTGCCTTTTCGTCAAATCCCTCTAGCCATAAGGCTGCCATCCCTTGTCGAAACTCCGTGTCCCCTATCTTCGACAGTTGTTGCTCCTTCGCAATAAAACTCACAAAACTGAAAAGGTACTCCCTTTCCAATATGGACATGCTTCTTAAGGAGTGTTCAAAATGTCTAACCTTATCCATCACAAAAGGAGGGGCACCTTGAAACTTCCTTTCAGAAATCAAACGTAGCACCTGAGAAGCGCTCTCACCATGAGGAGACTGTGCCAACTGTAGGTCTCGACAAACAATAATATTTCTGGCATTCAGGATCTCCTTCTCCAGTGATTGTACCGAAGGAGCAAAACGAAGGTTTTGTGCATTAACGGATGAATAAAAAATAGAGGGATTCACCTGTTCTGGCTTTACCTGAAAGGCTGATTGTAAAAGCATGCGATAAATGAGAGCCTGCGTCTTGTGGTTTACCCACATCCCATCACGCCCCAACTCCAAGCTTGGTACAGAACTACTACTCTTCAATTCAAAGATATCGAAATGAGGCTCTCCATCTTTCTCATTGAAATGTAACAAATCCAGTCGTCCCTGAAACCCGTATTTTTCTGATATAAAGGACGGTTCTATATAGCAATTATCTTCATTGATACCTTCCGTCTTCAAGTCTTCCCGTACCACCTTACGGATATTCGTAAACTGTATCTGTGCCCGCTGATAAAACTTCATAAAAGACTCTTTATCCTGCAAATCATTAATGGCAGAATACTGTACAGGGTATTGTTGAAACGTCTTCTTGAAAGTCTCCTCAAAATTAAGTGGATCTTGTACCGACTCATTCAGTAGCTCATCCAGAAAAAAGTTGGCTACATTACCCAGCTGCATGGCTGCCGTAGCTTCTGTTTGCTCAAACTTACGATTCAGATTCAATAGTGTATTGACTCCTGACTTCTGGAAACATTCTGCCACAGCCGTTACATCTACCAAGTAATCCGGTTCCACTACAAAATGTCGGGGAACGTAGCATCCCGATTCATCCGTATAAACGTCCAATAAGTTCAACTGTGCTCCTTCCCAAAGGTGATGTATGGTCGTCGTGTATTCGAGATTGTCCTGAGGCACATCATAACGCACTTTCACCGTCTCCTCATCTGCCGCTGATTCTTCTACACACAGCAAACAAGCTTCATCCTCTAACTTCTGAAGCACGACCACCCTTATCTTCTCAATACGTTCTCCAATCTCCCTCGCACTGACCTGATAGGGGATGCGTTCGGGGCGTATATCTTTCAACTTAGGAGGGATATCCAAAGGAGTACTATTGCTTTCTGCGTATAATATACTGAGTGCTTCTGTTACGGTAGCTACGGCAAAAAGCCACTCTTGTTGATCTGGGGTATAGTAACGTTTGCGAACCCTATTGGCGGTCATTCTTACCCTATGCAATTGCCAAAGCAATCGTTTATCCAGCTTCTTTTTATTCCCTAAATAGGAGATTCGAGCAAATAAATTGGACATATGCATGGGTTCATCCCTTGTCAGGTCCTTACAAATTTGCTCCAATAAGGTTTTAAGCTTAATAAACTTTTGCTGCATATGGAGGCGTTCCTCCTGATGCAAGATGTATAGTTCATCAAAAAATTCAATTGCTATAGGATGTTCCATTGCTGGTATATTGTTGGTTCAGTTGTAAAGGCAATCTACTTGTGGTAGCTGTCGGGCGACCACAAGGGACGCTCTTGCGAATGTACTACTCTCTCGGGTGTCGGGCGACCACAAGGGACGCCCCTACTGCTTACTTTGCACTTCTAGTGTTTTTACCTTAAAAGTCAAGTCGATTCTTCCTAAATGTGTTCCTTGTTTTCCTGCCTGTGCAAGCAAAACAGGTGCTCCATTTTTGTTTTGCAAAGTTAAGGGAGTTGCTAACATTTCCCCTGATTTCCCTCCAATGAAAACATCTATTCCTTCAGATTTCTCGACAAAGTCCTTTAGCGAAAGTTCTTTTGTAGAGGTAGTATTATCGTCCAGATAGGTTAAGCAAATCACGGCATGGCACCCCATTTCTTTCTTTAGTCTCAGGGCGACCGCTGAAGCTACACGATCAGGCACAAGGTAGTTGACTCCTGCATAGTTGGCCTCTGCTAACTTATCTTGCAGAACATCTCCTACCCCGATCACCCCTATTCTCATGGCCCCTTTATCAATGATTTTATAGGGTAAAACAACATCATGTAGTATAGTGCTATCCAATGCATAGTTGGTTGACAGCATTGGGAAGGAAGCTATTGCGGCCATATTCAGCAATCGATCTAATCCTCCTACAAACTCCCGACTACCAATATTAACGGCATCGTACTGCATCATTGACATGGCCTTCACTTCTACGATTCCTTGAAAGAAGTCATAATAGGCCGTTCCTTGAATAAACCCTCCTGCATCCAAAAGAAGTACATACTCTTCTTCTTGTCTTATCTCACTGATTTGTTGGTGTAACCTGGAAAAGCCTCCAAAGTTTGCATAGTTCTCCTTCGTCGCTAAAGGCTCTACCTCACTGTTCAGATTATTCGTATGCAAGATTGTCAGAATATGTGTTTCTGTATCTTGTGTATATCCTTTAAGGCTACTAATTAGGATTAATAATAGTGGTAAGTATATTCTCATCATGTCATTGTCCTGTCATTGTACTACATTTCAGGCCCTTCCTGAAATTCCTGACTTTGTTTTAAAAAGCTAATCAAACGTGAGCGAAAATAATACGGCTGAAACGCTACCTTGTCGGCATGTTTAAAGAAGGCAGCATAAGGTCCTTTATCCATGAGTGACTTTACCGTAAGAATACGTAAACTATCCGTAAGTGGGCGTTCTTCTCCATCTACTTCTGCTGTCAACACTCCATTTTCCTTACTAAGATAAATACCTGCATAAGCCTCTGAATTCTTATATACATAGGTCAGTAGTTCTTCCAAAGGCTTTCCGGAAAGTGTCAACACTACCAGAAGTTGTTCCTCAGGCAAGAGTCTATAGATATGATCCTTGGTCACAACTCCTCGATATAGGCTTTCTTTAAGGGCTGCTTTTTCTAGCACTGCCAAGTCTACGTAAGCATCTTGTAAATCCGTGTTAGCAGACGCTAACATTAGGGCACTTACAAACTCTCCTAGCTCAGCACTTTCCCCAAAAAAGTCGTGCACCTGATAAGCGATCACCTCATGCATTTCGTCTTCAAGGGTTTGTCGATATTCCTTGAGCATTTCATCCATGCTTTCGGATGACTCTCGTTGAGGATCTAGTTCATATAGTTGTACCTCATGCCCCACCAGTTCCATATGTACATAGCTTTTTTCTTTAGAGCATGCACTTAACAAAAGGAAGAGCAAAGGAATAAGGTTAAGTTGTTTTAGCATAGATTTCTGGTTGTGTGTGATGATTAGTTATTTATTTCATTAGCCACTCATGGATGGAAGCCATGTTACTAGCTCAGGGAACAAGATAATACATGCCATCAAAAATAATTGAATGATGATGTAAGGTAATATCCCTCTGTACAGATGAGCTGTTGTTACCCCTTCAGGCGCTACCCCCTTAAGATAGAACAAGGAGAAGCCAAAAGGTGGTGTCAGAAAAGACGTCTGTAGATTTATCGAGATCAATATAGCTACCCATAAAAGATCCATATCATACATTTGAAAGATAGGGGTCACTACTGGTATGAAAATAAAAATGATCTCTATAAAATCAATAAAAAATCCTGCAATAAAAACAGCAATAAGTACCACTGCCAGAAATGCATAGGGAGATAATTCTACCGATTGTATAAAATCAATGAACACTTTATCTCCTTCTACTTCTCTAAACACCAAGCCAAAAGCTGTTGCCCCTACCAAAATAATAAACACCATACTAGTAAGGTAGGTGGTTTCCTTCATCACCGCTTTCATTACCCCAAAAGATAATTTACGCTCCATCAAAGTGAGTAAGGTAGCCATCATGGCTCCCACTCCTGCTGCCTCCGTAGGAGACGCTATTCCTGCAAAAATTGACCCCAATACAGATAGCACCAAGGTAAACGGCAGAACAAAAGCCCTGATAATACCTTTCCATGTACTTCCTTGTTTAAAACGAACTAATTCCTTTTTTGATATTTTTGGTACATAAGCAGGTTTCCATGCAGCCATAAACAATATGAACAGCATATAGAGTGTCACCAACAATAAACCTGGTAATACGGCTGCTACAAATAAATCTCCTACCGAAATATTCATCACACTTCCCAATAAAATCAGCACAATACTAGGAGGGATAATTTGTCCCAGTGTTCCTGAAGAAGCTATTACTCCCGTAGCAACCTCCGGCTTATAGCCTTTACTTAGCATTACTGGTAAACTCAACAGCCCCATCGTCACTACTGTAGCTCCTACAATACCCGTAGAGGCTGCCAACATGGCTCCCACCAAAATTACCGATAAAGCTAAGCCACCCCTTACTTTCCCCAATAACAGCGACATGGTATTTAATAATCGTTCAGCAATACCGGATTTCTCCAGCATCACCCCCATATACACAAATAAGGGAACTGCCAGCAAAATTTGGTTACTCATTGTACCATAAATCCGTAAAGGAATCAATCGAAGCAAGTCCTCTCCAAAAAACAGATAACCAAATAGAATACTCACTCCTGCCAAAACAAAAGCTACCGGATACCCCGATAGTAGGCAAGCAAAAAGAATGATAAACAGCAACAGTGCTTCCATAATATTTTCAGATCAATAGCAAAAAATCAATAACGGTCCTTCTCTGGTTCTCCATAAATAATAATAAGCAAGGATGAAGCAGCCATTGCCATTCCTTGCAACAATAATAGAGTAAAGCCTACCACAATACTTCCCTTAATCAGGTAACGATGTGGCAACCCTCCCGGATCAGCAGAATGCTCCTGTAATACATAAGAAGCTTTTATATAAGGGATACTAGTATCTATCACCAGCAAACAAAACGGCAATAAGAAAAGAAGTGCCCCTATCAGGTTAATAGTAGCCTTAAGACGAGGAGAAAAACGCATATAAAAAACATCTACTCTTACGTGGCGGTCATGTTTTAGCGTATACGCTGCCCCAATCAAAAAAATCAAAGAGAATAAATGCCACTCTAGCTCGGGCAATAAGGCACTCGCCTCCTTAAATACATAGCGTAAAGCCACATCCAAGCATATTAGCACGACAAGAAGCGTCGTCAGCCATGATGCAACCCTTCCTGTCCATTCACTCAATCTTCCGATCCAGGAAATATAGTTTTCTAGTATAATTTTCAGCATAGTTTTCTTTAGTCATCAAGCACAAAAAGCTTATCACCTCCCTCAAAAGCAGCCCCCTCATCAAAATAATCAATTAGCAAAATGCAAAATTTCAGACAAATCTTCTCAATAGAAGGAAGCTTTCCGCTTGAAAAGCCAAGGAGAAAAGAGAATAGATAAAGAAATGGGGGGCACAAGGGGCGCCCTTCCTTAAAAAACACAGCTAACTGCCTATCAGAGACAAGAACATTAAAGGTTGTTTTGTAATGATAACATATATCAGTAATTTCGCACACTACACCTGAAGTGTTGACTCAGCTTCACAGTTACTTTTTGATGGTATTTACACACTTCTGGTTTCTCGTAGCGATAAGGATATTTTTCAAGGAATAATAATGAAAGAGAATATAGATTTGCAAAAGATCCCTAATCATATAGCTGTGATTATGGATGGAAATGGCCGATGGGCGAAGCAGAAAGGGGCAATGAGAGTATTTGGTCATAAAAATGCGATCAAAGCCGTAAGAGATATTACTGAGGGTGCCGCAGAGCTAGGCGTAAATTTCTTAACGTTATATGCTTTCTCTACGGAAAACTGGAATCGCCCAGAGCGAGAAGTCAAAGCCTTGATGCAGCTGTTAGTTTCTACGATTAAAGACGAAACAGCTACCTTACAGAAAAACAATATTCGTTTAAATAGTATTGGTGATGCTTCTTTGCTTCCTGACAAATGTCAAAATGAGTTGAATGAAGCTATAGAAGCTACCAGTAATAATACGGGAATGGTACTTACCCTTGCGTTGAGCTATAGTGGACGTTGGGATATTACTCAGGCCATACGTAAGATCTGCCAGGATCATCAGGCAGGATCTCTCGATCTGGAAGGATTGAGTGAGCAACAAGTTTCTGCTTATATGTCAACTGGAGAGATTCCTGACCCGGAGTTATTGATTCGCACTAGTGGAGAGCTACGCATCAGTAATTTCTTGCTTTGGCAAATGGCCTATACGGAAATGTACTTTACCGATGTACTATGGCCTGACTTCCGCAAAGAAACGTTATATGCCGCTTTACTAGACTATCAGTCCAGAGAAAGACGATTTGGCAAAACCAGTGAACAGCTGAGCAGTAATTAAGCTGTTCGCTGTTAAAGTTTGTTTAAATTTACTGGTTTATAACGTTCTATAACAGAAAAAGACGCCACGTTGTCTACTTTCACACATCTTTGAGTGTCTGTTGTATACAGATCAGAAGATCAGACGGCCAAAGCTGCCTGTTCGTAGGCAGAGAAATAAAGTGGTCTATTGAGGATTTTTTTATCTTCCACTTTATCGATCAAATATATATCACTGGCTGTATCCTTAAAATATTAGATTATACTAACGCTTTTTATCGCATGAGCTTACTGCATGACCATATCAGCAAGTCATTAATTATTTTTATCAGCCTCTTTTTAGGGAGTACCCTTTTCGTTTCTGCTCAGTTTGGAACGACCTACGGTTCACAAGGTGGACAAGGGGACGTAGATTACGGAATACCTATCGAATATACCATTGCGGGAATCGATGTGGTTGGTGCTGAATTTAATGACAAAAATGCCCTGATTAATATTTCAGGACTTAAGGTTGGTGAAAAAATCACCATTCCAGGAGAAGGCATCTCTAAAGCCATTCGTAAATTATGGCGCTTGGGTATTGTAGGGGATGTACAGATCAACGTAGCCAAAACGAACGGCTCAGACGTTTACCTGGAAATTGTCTTAAAGGAAAGACCTAAGCTATCAAAATATTATTTTGAGGGGGTCAACAAGAGCAAAGCCAAAACCCTTTCGGACAAGATCAATCTGGTGAGAGGTCGTATCGTTACAGATGCCCTTATCAAGAACACGACCAACGTCATTAAGGATTACTATGCTGAAAAAGGCTTTAAAAATGCGGATGTAAAAATTGTCCGAGAGCAAGATCCTACCTTGGCTAATGCCATTCAGTTGCGTATTGAGATCAATAAGAATAGTAAGGTCAAAATCAACGAAATCCAACTAAATGGCGTAGAGCAACTTGCGGAGAAGAAGGTTCTTCGCAAAATGAAAAAAACGAAAACCAAGGAATGGTATAGAATCTTCAACCCTTCCAAGTTTATTGCGGAAGAGTTTGAGAATGATAAGAATAACGTCATTGACTACTACAATAAGAATGGTTTCCGTAATGCCAGCATCGAGAGAGACAGCGTTTACGATGTAAACGAAAAGCTCGTAAATATCGAGATGGATATAGAGGAAGGAAAACGTTTCTATTACAGAAATATCACCTGGACTGGTAACTACAAATACACTGATGCTCAATTAGCACAAGTTCTAGGTATCAAAAAAGGAGATGTATACAACCCTGAAGAGTTACAGAAACGTCTAACCTTCAACCCTAGTGGTACGGATATCTCAGCCTTGTATATGGATGATGGATACCTGTTCTTCAATGTAAATCCTGTAGAGGTATTGGTAGAGGATGACTCTATTGATATTGAAATGAGAATCAGTGAAGGAGAGCAAGCCTATATCGATAAAATCATCATCAACGGTAACACCAAAACCAGTGACCACGTAATTCTTCGTGAGATCAGAACACTTCCTGGTGAGAAGTTTAGCCGTTCACAGTTGATCAGAACACAACGAGAGCTTTCATCTATTGGTTACTTTGACCCTGAGCAAATTGACATTCAGCCAATTCCAAACTTAGCAAAAGGTACAGTAGATATTAAATATAACTTGGTGGAGAAGCCTAATGATCAGATTGAGTTATCTGGTGGTTGGGGTGGTTTCTACGGTTTCGTAGGTACACTTGGATTGGTATTCAACAACTTCTCTATTAGAAATATTCCTAACTGGGATATGTGGAGGCCACTACCCGCAGGAGATGGGCAACGTCTATCGTTGAGAATGCAAGCCAACGGACGTCAGTTCCAAACTTATTCTGTGAGCTTTACAGAGCCTTGGTTGGGTGGAAGAAAGCCTAACTCCCTTTCAGTAAGTTATAGCTACTCTATACAGCGACAGTACAACAATGCCGGAAACTTCTTTGTAACCGATCTATCCTCTCAAAGTGAGACTGGATCACTAGGTATTCACTCTGCATCCGTAGGGCTTGGACGTCGCTTGAAATGGCCTGATGACTACTTTGTGATGAATAACTCTGTCACGTTCCAGTCATACCGTCTGAGAGACTTTATTTCTACTGGTTTCTTTGATTATCCAACAGGAGACTCTCACAGTTTTACGTTCAACACGACCATTGCGAGAAACAGTATTGACCAACCGACTTACCCAAGAAGAGGATCACAAATCTCACTAACGGTGAGTTTGACTCCTCCTTACTCTTTGTTTAGTGACAAGAACTTCTCAGAGGAAGGCATCACCAATGAAGACCGTTACCGTTGGGTAGAGTACCATAAATATATGTTTGACAATGCTTGGTACCAGACGATCATTGGTAACCTAGTATTGGCTTCAAGAGTACATATGGGCTTTATTGCTCCATATAACCAGGACAAAGGCTTAGGACCATTTGAGCGTTTCATCCTTGGTGGTGATGGTCTTACGGCCAACAACTTCCTATTGGGAACTGAGAACGTTGGCTTGAGAGGGTATGAGAACCAGTCTATTGTTCCTATTGAGGTAGAGAATGGACAGCAAAGAAGTAGCTCAGGTGGTGTGGTATATAACAAGTATGTATTGGAGCTTCGTTATCCAGTATCCCTAAACCCTGCTGCTACCATCTATGTCTTAGGCTTTGCAGAAGCAGGAAACAACTGGGGAAGCTACGCAGAGTTTAATCCATTTAACCTGAAGCGTTCTGCAGGGGTAGGAGCTAGAGTATTTATGCCTGCATTTGGTATGCTAGGTATTGACTGGGCCTACGGTTTTGATGATGTACCGGGAAGACAAGATGTAAGTGGTAGCCAGTTCCACTTTACAATTGGTCAGCAGATCCGATAATTTTCCCTTTGATTCTTTATATTTAAAACAGAAAGTACAGCTAATGTGCTTTCTGTTTTTTTATAAGCGTGTTTTTGAAATACCTTTTTTTGTTGAAAACTGTTAAAAGAATTGCCATATGAAAAAGCTACTTGTCCTCAGTATAACCTTATTTATTTCCTTGCAGCTACAAGCGCAAAAGTTTGGTTATATAGACAGTCAGGTGATTATAGAGCAGCTTCCTGAGTACAAAGATGCCTTAGGGCGATTGGACAAACTTACGAAGGAATGGAGCTCTGAAATCGAAAAAATGAAAAAAGAGATCACCAGTCTGGAACAAGACTATCGCAATGAAGAACTCTTATTGACGATAGACATGAAAGAAGTTCGTCTAGAAAAAATAGAAGAAAAAAAGACCGAGCTTCGAAAATATCAGGCAGATCACTTTGGTTATGAAGGACTACTATATGTCAAACGAAAAGAAATGATTAAGCCCCTGCAGGACAAAATTGCTAAGGCAGCCGAAACAGTAGCTCGTAAAAATCGATTGAGCTTCTTATTTGATAAAGCCAGCGACCTCACCATGATTTACTCTGACCCACGTCATAATTATACGGACTTGGTACTAGAAGAATTAGAGTTAGGAGATCCTGCAGATACCCCTAGATAGGGGAAAAGGGGTAGATACAACGTTTTTTAACAGGAAGGGGACTTCCATCTCCTTTCATACGTGGTATAAATTCCTAAATTTGCATCTATTTAGAATAGTATATTGAAAATTGTTCCTGATGAAAAGATTTGTAGTAAGCCTGCTATTGGCCTTAGGTTTGGGCACGAGCCTTTCAGTGGCTCAAACACAGAAAGTAGCCTATGCCAATGAGCAGAAGATCATTCAAGCCTTGCCAGCGTTCAAGACCCAACAGAAAATTTTGGAATCTTATGGCAAGCAATTCAAAACGCAGCTAGAGCAGAAAGGAGCGGCCATACAGCAGATCCAACAGTTTGTGCAAACAAACCAGAATATCACTCCAGAAGTATACCAGCAGAAAGTGAATGAATACCAGAAACTGATGCAAGAATACCAGGAGCTTGAGTTCAATGCGCAACAACGTGTGCGTAAGAAAGAGCAGGAACTGATGAAGCCTCTTCAGAAAAAACTGATGGATACGATTAAAGAGGTAGCCATTGCCAACGGTTACTCAGTGGTGATCTCAGAAAATGCGGTGATTTACAAGAATGAGACAGAGGATATCACCCAAAAAGTTATTGATAAAATTACCGGCTCTAACTAATTCAATAGGGTCATTCAACAAAACTAATTATGAAAGCAAGATTTTTTATTACTCTAATCGTTGGCCTGTTCTTCTTTAGTGCCAATGCGCAAGCACAGAAAGTATTTGGTTATGTAGATGCTGACAGCGTACTACAGACTATGTCAGAATACAAAGTAGCAGAGCAAAAGCTTCAGAGCTTCCAAAACCAACTTCAGGAAGAGTTCAAGCGTATGGAAAACGATCTTAAGACAAAGATCCAGGATTACCAAACTTACCTACAGAAAGGTGCTGATGTAATTCCTGCTATCGCTCAGCAAAAAGAAAAAGAAATTCAGACTTTGAAACAACAGTACGATAACTTCCCTGTTTCAACACAGCAAAGTATTAGCCTTAAGCAGCAACAGTTGATGCAGCCGCTACTTAAGAAAGTACAGGAAGGAATCGATGCAGTCGCTAAAGAAAAAGGATACCAGTACGTAATTCCTAAAGGGATGTTATTGTACTCTGATGGAAAAGATGACATCACGGCAGACGTAATTGCTAAGATGAAGTAATCACATCTTTGTCATTTAAAATAAAACGGTCAGCACTCTAAGGAATGCTGACCGTTTTATTTTGTAAACTATACCACTACGGTACTACTCCAATCTTTATCTGACTGGAATGCCAATCGTCGCTTTTTCTTTCGATCGAAGTAAAAATCTACTCTTCCGAGGTTAATACCTGCGAATCCCACTTGAGTAATTAACACCTCTTTCCCTTCACTATTCATCACCTTACTTGGTTCCTCCAAAAAAGTATGTGTATGTCCACCAATAATCAAATCTATATTTTTGGTCTTCTCGGCCAATTGTATATCTGATACTTTATCACCTCTGTATTGATATCCCAAATGGGATAGGCATATCACCACATCACACAGCTCTTCTTCCTTTAGTTTACGGGAATAGGTTTGGGCTACGGCAATAGGATCTTCATAAACAGTTTCCTTATAGCATGCTTTAGGCACAAGGCTATCCAACTCTATTCCTACACCAAAAACACCTATACGTACTCCTTCTCTTTCATAGACCTGATAAGGCTTTACCTTTCCATCTAAAACAGTATTACTAAAATCATAATTTGCTGAAAGAAACTCAAAAGAGGCATGGGGCAATACGCTGTCCAGCCCTTCAATCGTATTATCAAAATCATGATTACCAATCGTCGCAGCATCATATTTCATCTCAGACATTGCACGAAACTCCACCTCTCCTTTGTACATATTAAAATAAGGAGTCCCTTGAAAAATATCTCCCGCATCAAGTAGCAATACGTTCTTTTCCATTGAACGTACTTGATCGATCAACACTTTTCGCTGTAATACCCCTCCTTTTCCACCAAATCGTTTATGGGACAAAGGAAAAGGCTCTATCTGGCTATGCGTATCATTGGTGTGTAAGATCGTCAATTTGATCAAGTCCTGCTCTTTACCTAATACAGTGGTAGGAAGTAGCAAGGATGCGGCAGCTCCCTTCCCCAATAACTGTACGAAATTTCTTCTTGAATATCTTTTCATAACCTCCTCTAGTTCACCGTTTGGTTATCTTGTCTATAAACAGCCTCTTCTATCGGCAATAATCTTCCCGATCGTTGAAAAGCCTTTAAAATCGCTTCCCTCAGTAATATCGGCATTGCTTTTACAGCGGTAGATTGCTGAAAGAAATCCATTCTGCTTCCCCCATTGTAAAGATAATCCGACGTCAGTACCCTGTAGGTTCTAGTCTCATCCAGCAGCTCCCCATTGACCTTCACTTGTATCACCTTATCACCTATCATCGTCATCTCCATACCTGCCACTGGTTCTTTTCTTCTTCCAAGGTAGTTCAACATTTCCCTAACCCCTTCCGCTGTCAAGGAAGCTATTACCAAGCTATTATCAAAAGGCATTACCTGATACACCTTTCCCAAGGTAACCTCTCCTTGATAGATAGAAGTACGGAATCCTGAACGATTAAATAAGCTAATATCTGCCTGGGCATTCAATGAATCATTTGCCCAAGAAAGTACTTGTTTAGCAATCATTCTTCCCAAAGCATCAACAGAGTCCCTTTTCATAAAATCTACCGTTGCATATGCTACGATCTCATTCATTTGTTTATCAAGGCTATCCTTATAAGGAGCAATTAGCTGTAAAAGCGTGGTATCGATTCCCCCGCCTCCTTCTTGAAGGGTCACCGGCAATACCTGTGCTTGTTGATAAAAAAGAAAGTAGTCCGGTTTTCCCGTCTTACAGGAAGCGCCCCCCAACAATAGTAGCAAGGTGAAACAGAAAAAATTCTTATAGTTCATATCAGTTATGATTCTCTTTAAGCGTAGAAAGGCCCGGACTCAATAATGAGTCTCGGACCTTGGTCAACACGTGGTAATTGCCAATTATTTTACTTCCATCCAAATACCACCTTCTTTAACAACACGAATTGTAGCACTTCCTGTTAAACCATCATAATAGTTGTAAGTGACCAAAAACTCTTGCCCTTCTTCTACCGGATCAAATACATCGTCCAATACTTCACCAATCTTCTTAATCACTACAGCGAAATCACCTTCAGGTTTTCCTGAGCGAAGATCAAAGTTGTGATACTTCGTATTATCTTCCCAGCGCTCATAATCAGCAGAAGTCAGGGTGTATTTAATCGAAGAATCTGCCTTCCATGTACTTTTCGTAATATCTTCTTTATTGACGCTATAACTTAACTCTTCTGTTACTGAGGTCACAGATGTTGCCAACTGCCATTGCGTACCATCAAAACGGTATACTACGTATTTGTCATGATAGGTGAAAGTGTAAACGTACTCTACAATCACAGAAGTCTTATCAGAAAACTTCTCTTGTGCAAAAGCTACAATCTCTTCCTCTGCAGTAGACTTAGATGAGAAGTTAGGGTATGACTGTCCCATTAATTCATAATCATCAGAAGACAACGTATATTCTGCTTCTTCTACACTCACATATTCATATGCTCCAGTAGCGATATCAATCTGTAGGAACTGATCTTCATAAGCACGCTCATACAAGGTATAAGCAACTGTGATCTCCTTTCCTGCCTCCGTCTCATACTGTGTTCTGTCCAGGTATTTGGCAATCAAAGCCTTCGCCTTATCTTCATCACTGAAATTGGAATAGGACTGTCCCATTGCAATCTTATAGTCATCAGAAGATAACTCCAGCGCATTATCATAATCTACAAACACTCTGCTGTAATAAGCATAAGTAACCATCATTGTCTCTGTATCCTCTGCAGAAAAACGTTGATTCAGAATCTCTGGAAGATACTTGGATGGTAAATTCTGATTAGAGAAGTTCTTATAGTTGACAATACTTTCTACAGAAGACAGTGCATAATCCTCATCCGTAAGCGTATAAGCGGCTGGCGCAACTTCTTTATCATAAAGGAAAGCATACTTCGCTTCCTCCAAAGCTTCATCTTGCGCTAGTTGCTCATTGATTTCCTCTAGTGGGTTACATGCTACTGCAAGCAAGAAGCCCAATACGATATATATCTTTGAAATGTGATTTTTCATAATCTATTTTAGCTTTCAAATGCTCTATTCAACATCCGTATTTTTTACTGCCTAGAAGTTTAATTTCATTCCTAAGCTCCATGTTCTTCCAAGCCCATAATAAACAGCGGTCTCACTGTTTGCTTCAGAGATGTATTCTGTATCCAATACATTGTTTACATTTCCGATCAATGTAGCTGACATCCCTGCCACCTGGAAGTTATACCTTAGGTTGACATCCAAAAGATTGTATGATGGCACCTCCCATACTTGCTCACCTCTCTCCTCTGCATTGGTTCTTCCTGCCGGGTCATAGTATGCGTACAGGTCATCATAATGGTTGAAGTTTGCACCAATTTTAAGATCGTCTGTTAAGAAAAGGTTAGCTCCCAATGCAAAAGTCGTTTGGGCAGCATCCCCTACTTTTAAATCTTTCGTATACATATTGATTGTCCCTAGCAACTCTTGACTGTCATTGTAAACTTGTACATCTTTCAGGTCGTTTGTCCATCTCCAGTCTCCCACAGAAGCCATTCCGGTAAACTCCACAGCCTTAAATGGTCTATAAACAAAATCTAGTTCAACTCCCTGGTGAAGAGCATTCACTCCTGACATATTGAACAAGAAGATATTTCCATCATTATCAAAGAATCTTCTCACGAATGCCTTGTCTCTCCACTCTGTATGGTAAGCATTCACATTCAAAGAAAGTTTGTTCAACTTAAGTCCATAGCCTAGCTCAAGACCCAAGGTCTTTTCTGTTCTTGCCTCTGGGTTTACATCGTTAGAGTTGTAAGAGAAGAATACAGCATTGAACAATGGAGGACGCTCAAAGTAACCCGCATTGAAGAATACATTTTGCTGCTCCGTCAGGTTGAAGTTCGCTCCACCTTTTACGCTATATCCCTGAAAGCTATACCAATCCGACTGTTGTGCCTCATCCGTATTCAGATAGTTGAAATAATCTGTTCTTCTAAAAGATACATTAGAGAATGAACCAGACACAAAAGCAGTTAACTCTCCTAGCGTATACTCTGCCTGAGCAAAGGTTCCTCCCCAGGCTACTTCCCCAAGGTTATTATAATCAATCACATCCCCTACTTTCGCAAAATGTGTTGGGTTATTCATGTCACGAGTATCCATATAGAATTCTCCTCCCAATAGGTCCGTTACTTCTCGGAAGTGTTTTCCTTGATATGCTCTCAGATCAAAACCTCCACTCAATGTCAAACGATCATTTACTCTATGTGTCAAGTTAGAGAGTACTCCATACCAGTTGTGATCATTTCTAGACGCTCTCAAGATCGCAGAAGCACCTTTGTTTCCATTCTCTTGATTCTCTGCAATAATACGATCGATATCAATCAACCCATCTGCGGTTTTATAGTTATAGAACTTGCTCTGCTCCTCTCCTAAGCTACCTGTTCCACCACCAGTACCAAACGATACATATGCTGATGTCGCTAAATCAGTCTTGTCACTGATTGTCCAGTAGTGATTCAATGAGATCTGAGGTTTGTGGTAGAAGTTCTCTCTCAAGTTGAACATTTGTCCATTCTTGTAGCCCCACTCACTGTTATACTGTCTACCATACTGCTTGTACACTGATGGGTCTGCTTTGCTGCTACGCTGTCCATGACGCTGAGGTGATCCCAGAGCAGTCAGGGATAAGATGTGGTTGTTCCATTTCTTCGATACGTTCAAGAAATAAGACCACGCATCATGCCAAGTACCATCAACCCATCCATCTCCTTCACTACGTGTTCCCATAAAGGTTACCGCAAAATTATTATCCATCAAACCGGTAGATAATGTCAATCCTGTTTTACGGAAACCATTATTACCAATCATCATTTGAACATTTCCACCTTTTTCCGCATCTGTTGTTTTAGTCAAAATATTGATCGTACCTCCTACAGATGGCACGGCAATCTTTGATGCTCCCAACCCTCTCTGTACCTGAATAGTCCTCGCTACGTCACTTAGTCCTGCCCAGTTAGACCAGTATACCCATCCGTTCTCCATGTCGTTTACAGGTACACCGTTAACCATTACCGCAGTATTTCTCATATCAAAACCACGGATATTGATACGGGAGTCTCCATAACCTCCACCTTGCTTGGTAGTATATACACCTGGTGTAGATTTAAGGATCTCAGGGAATTCCTGTGTTCCCAACTTCTCCTGAATAAACTCTGGTCTTACAGTAGACACGGCTACAGGTGTCTTACGATCGATGGCTACCGATGCCAAGACCAGTACTTCCTCCATACCTACAACGGACGGCTTAAGTGCTATCTCACCCAAGTTAACAGTTGCCCTATTTAGCGTGACTTCCTTAAGGATTTTCTCAAACCCTACAAATGAGATCTCTAGGGTAGCCGTTGTTCCCTCTTGTCCTGAAGCCAAGAGCTCAAATGCACCATCCAGGTTAGACAGTGTACCAATCGTTGTTCCTTCTAAGCGAATCGTAGCTCCCACTACTGCTTCTCTGGTCCCCGCTTCTATCAAGGAGCCTTGAATTTTAGTCACTTGCGTCTGTCCAATAGCGGCAAATGACACTAAGGTAAATAGTAGAAAAGTTAAATAAGTTTTCATTTTTCAATTTGATGAATACTAAAAATTTAGACCTTCAAAAAATCTAATCATCAAGTAACCGGTACTGTCGCACCGTGAAATAGCTTTGAGAATTGCTTGCTGTTAGACTTTATGCTAGCAAACTTATAGGGACTTATACTTTTCAACAACCACAGAAAATGGGAAAAAGTAAACTGCGAAATCATCTATATCACAGGGAATAATGATTCTTTATTCACTTACTTCATTCCAACTGAATCACAAATCACCTCAACCTCTCAGGAACAGATCACATCAAAAAGTAAACTCTCCCTGATTTACAATCAGGTTAAATCTATGATTTATCAGTACTAAGAGCTTGTTTGGAATACGTCTTCAGATAGAAAATTCCTCTAATCACTGTTCAAATCAACTCAAATTTTACTACGTACGTCAACAAATAGAACCACTATTATCACTGCGTGCGCTCTAAATTTGAATCAATTTGAACAGGTTATAGAAATTTCCTCTATCTAAATCAGTATTCCAAACAAGCTCTAAAAGGTCTTATTCCACTAAAGAAAACTTCCTTCCTCTTCCTTCAGGTATGTTTGTATACAAGCAAGGTATCCTTTTATTAACTCCTCATAAGGAATAATCTCTACCGGAGAGAAACCCGACACCAAAGGCTCATCAAAAATCACTTCCCGCCCTTGGTAAAGTTGAAAAAATGACTTGTAAAACTGCTGGAAAAACTGCTGTGTCCTCATATCCTTACTATTCTTCAAGTAGCGTAAGTAATACATTTTCATATTATTGAACATCTTGTAACAGTCAACTTCCCTTTGTTCTATTTCTAATAAACTATTCAAGATTAAAAACTGAACATTATAGCTTTCTTTATAGATTACAGCGGCTTTACACTCCTCCCTCAGAAGGTCAGGAGTAATCTCTTCCGGAAAGTTTCTAAGATAGGATCTAATAGACTTTTCTATCCCGTGAAGTTTTCCCCAAAAAATCAAATACGCTTCTTTTAATAACCAAGCAGACTGATCAACAGACTGTAACATTCCATACTGACAAGAATCCATCACTTCCTCCATTACTTTTGCCGCCTCTATAGGCTGTTTCAACTTCATTAGAAGATCAAAGTGTAGTGCTTGCACTTCATAACGATCAAAAGCAGCATAAGAAGTCATGGGAAGGATCTCTTCCACCACTGCCAAAGCCCTTTTGACCTCTCCTTGCATCTGTAAGCTACGTGCATAATGAAAGTAATATTCTCGCTGATTGGCCTCTGTAGACAACAATGGATAACGGGTAAAGATATCCTTCATCGATAACACCTTTTGCTGAAACAACTCCAATTCGCCACCATGGTAAGCAGCTACCTGTTCTATTTTATTTTTATAGTATCCTATCCAGAGGGATTGTTTCTCAAAACACCAAATGCCCGACTGTTGAAGCAACGTTTCTGCCACTTCTGCGATCTCTTCATCAAAGGAAAGACAGAACTTCCCCATTGCTTGTATACGCAACCAACCATTTCTAGCCTTATTTTCTGCCTCCACTAAAATATCTACCTGCTCCTTTTCGGTCATTAACTTCTGTATCTGACGAGCACTTCCCTTCAAGGAAGCTATGATCTGCAAATACCGATAACACTCCACACTAAGGCCATTCAATAGGTTACGTTGCGCCCTACGCAACAACTTAAGCAGGATCTTTTCTGCATTATGGTAAACGTTTTTTCGAAGTAAAAGGTCGACCAATAATAGTTGTTGCTTACTGTACAACATTTCAGAATCTATATCTTCCATTACCCCTTCTTCCTCATAGACCACCAACATATCGGACAACCTATTGATAAGGTTTTTCTTCAACATCAAATAGCGTTTGTCCTTATTCGAGGTCTGATAAATCATGAAAGCAGCCTCATGATCCTGTAAATGTTCTTGTTCGCAAATTAGGTCATACAATTGCCTTAGCTTAGTATCCTTAGGCAAGAACGAATTAAAGTACTTCGGCGTCGACTGACGATGAATCTGTACTAGTTCTCGTAGTAATATCATAATCTGTTAGTAGTAAAAAGTAGCTTTTCAAAAGTACTGTAGCGTATTAATCCCTCTCAACAATCAACTTATTCGTATATAGGGTTCCATTTAGCCTAAGCTGTAAAAAATAAATTCCATTGGGTAAAGTGAGTTGAATAGCTGTTTTGGATGAGTCAATATTGCCTTCCCTGATCACCTGACCTCCTAAACTGAGCACCTTCCACTGATCTCCTGTGCTATACTGCTCTACGCTGAGGTGTAGTCCTCCCGCTTTTAATGGGTTGGGGTAAAAATAGTAGGCATAGTCATTTACGGTAAAAACACTTTGCAACACCAAATCCTCATTCTCTATTCCCTGAACTGTGATCACTGATGAAGACTTTTTTCCTCCATCGTTATCTGTCGCTGTTACCATCAAGGAGTATGTTCGTACTTCTGCGACTTTCCACTCCATGGCAAATGGGGCTTCTTGATCTATTCCTATCAAGGAATCATTCACGTAGTAAGCTACTTCCTGAATATCGCCATCTTGGTCATACGCCTCTACTTCAATCCTCAACATATTCCCCATTTTCACTTCAAAATCTTGCTCAGGACTAATGATGGATACTACTGGCAGCTGATTTTCTTTCTCTAACGTAAAGGATAGCGTTTCACTGAAAGGAGAAATATTAAAACTGCTATCGACTGCCTGAACAGCAAAATGGTGCGACTGCATCACCTTCAAGTCAGCCACTCGCCACTCATTACTCCTTGAAAAACCTATTAGCTTTTCTTCCTGGTAAATTGTATAGCCATATACTCCTATATTATCTGTAGAAGGGGTCCAGTTCAGTAGTATGGTGCTTTCGTTGAGTTGCTTAGCCTTTAAATCCTGTGGAATAGACGGTAGTTCTTGATCATCGATGGTATTGGCGTTTACCCGTAACGTAGTCTTAATGATGTCATGATCAGAATAAGTAGCGGCAATGGTTCTATTCCTCATCGTATCCGGAACGGCTTGATACCAAGGAATACCCTGCTCGGACATAAATATATGGTCAATATCGCTCCATGCTCTATCTTTTTTACTTCCTGCAAGATGTATAAAATCCCATTTTTGATTTTGATTGACATCCCTATACGTCCCCCAAGATACCGCTTCTCCATAAGCCCCTCCTTGATCCGCTGTATTAAAATCTCCCAATAGAACCACTCTCCTATCAGGTAACATTTGGAGGTTATTCAATAGAAGTTGCATTGAGTTTTTTCTTCTATCTTGATTTCCTTGGCAGCATTTGAGGTGCAGGTTGATAAGTTGAACTGAAAAGCTACTATCACCTTGTATTAGCAAGGCTTCCATACTGAAAGGAAGGCGTCCAGAGGCAAAACGATTATCTCCTTGTGGAACTTGCTCCAGCAGCAAAGTAGAAAATTTCACCTCTTTGAATACACTTGTCTTGTAGACAAAGGCCTGGCGTTGGGCAGGATAGTTCTCAAAATCGGGTGACCACCAAAACGAAAAGTAGTCATTATACCCTCCAGCCCATTCCTCCAAAGTATCTAACTGATTTAGTTCTGTTAGTAAATCTTCCAAGGCATTTCCATTCACTTCATCAATGACTACCTCCTGTAAAGCGACCACCTCTGCCGAAGAACGTAGAATATCTTCTGCGACTGCTTTTATCTGCGTAGACCTAGTTTGGTCAAGCCCTGCCTTTTCAGGTTTTCCCAGCCATTCCGTATTGTAAGTAATGACATCAATATAGAGGTTGTCGTTTTCTTGGGCTTGTGAGGATAAAAAAGTAAGCACCAAAAAATTGAGTAGCGTAAAAGTAGAAACTAGTTTCATATGAGTTTGTAAGTAATTAGTACACTCAACGAAAGTAGCACTAGAACTTGTACTGTTTGCTGTTAAAATGTTATTTTTTCAGGATTGTTGAGATAATGTAGTGATAAAATAAAGGAGTTTCTACCCTAATAACGTGCAAGATACGAGTAAGGTGAGCTTTCTTATCATTACATTTTACCATTTTTCACTCCTAAAATATAGAGTCTGGAATCTTGAAATTAATTATTCGATCCATAATCCCTAATTCATAAATTTAATGCATACTATTCAACCACCCTTCTTACAAGCCAACGATACCATCGCCATTGTTGCTCCTGCTGGAAAAGTCGACCGCACCAAAGTAGAAGCTAGTATTCCGGTACTAGAATCATGGGGACTCCGTGTGAAAATAATGCCTCACGTATATGCCGAAAACGGCTCTATGGCAGGAACTGATTCCCAACGCCTGCAGGATATACAGGAAGTACTGGATAATCCTGAAGTCAAAACCATTCTTTGTGCCAGAGGAGGCTATGGATCCACCCGTATCATTGATCAACTGGACTGGACGAAGTTCCAGAAGAACCCTAAATGGTTAATCGGATTTTCCGACATTACGGCTTTTCTTTTACACCTGAACCAAATGGGTTACCAAAGTATCCATGGTCCTATGGGGATTCATTTATTTAGAGAAGATGCCCAAGCGAGTACAGAGATGCTTCGACAAATGATGATGGGAGAGTCCCTTCCTCAAATCCAAGCCCCTGCCCACTCCGGTAACCGAATCGGGGAAGCTAAGGGAAGTGTAATTGGTGGGAATATCGCCTTACTAGCCAGCAGTATTGGTACACCATCTCAACTCAACACAGATGGAAAGATCCTATTTATAGAAGAAATTGGGGAATATCCTTATACCATTGACCGTATGCTCGGACAGATGCAGCGCGCAGGGCTGTTCAATAATCTAAAAGGATTAGTGATTGGGCAATTTACAGATATCAAGCCTAATGATGGAAATCCATTTCCACTTTCGATCGAGGACATTATTTTAGAAAAAGTAGCAACTTATGATTACCCGGTATCTTTTGGAATGGACATTGGCCATGATCAACCTAACTTTCCGGTAATTTGTGGCGCAGAAGCGGAATTGAAGGTTACAGAGGAAGGAAGCGAACTTAGCTTTTAATGAAGAATTAAAAATGAAGAATGAAGAATCATTAATTAGAAACTGAGCTTTCGCTCAGTTAATCTTTGGATAAAACATAATTATCCTGAGGAGAGTACTCAAGC
>NZ_BAABJX010000002.1:0-31536 GCF_039543525.1 Algivirga pacifica | reverse complement strand
AACTACCATCCCCCACAGTGGACTTGCACCACCTAGCCAAATACCATGCACGGCACACTAAAAATAGGTCACACGCTAAAAAATAGTGGTGACCTGTTTCTTTTCTTTTAGTTCTATGAACCAGTCTATTTTCATTAGACTCACCTTACCACACACTAATCATGTATAACAGAAAGTATTGAAAATTAGACTTTTACAAGATATCGTGGAACACTTTTGGAACAGTTTTTTGGGGTGGATTTATCACTTAGTAAAGTAAGTTGTCTAACTTACTCTCCACTCAAATGTAACAACTCCAAGCTTTTCATGCTTTCAAAAAGAAAATCCAACCCCTACGCCAGTCCTCAAGCTATTCCAGGAGAAGTTAATCGGTTTGTTGGACGCATCTGCCAAGTATCCATCAGAGGAGGGGTCCGGTTTTACTTTAGCATCAAAGGTATATTCCCCTCCCACAAAAGCCTTCAGCACTAAAGGGCCTAAATATTGCTTCAATCCTATTTCAGGAAGAAGAGAAAGGGAGTTATTTTTAAAGCTTTCCGTCTGTTCTGAGGTATGTATATCATGTAGGTCAATCTTGCTGAGCAGATCCATCGTCGTAGAGTTGATTCCTGCAACAATTCCGACTTCAAAACTTAATCCCTTTCGGTTAATTCTCGATTCAGTTCTAGCGCTAACTCCTACTAAGGAGCGATGGATCAACTGTATTGAACTTATTTCTCCGGAGTAGTCCCCATAATGTAGTTTACCACCTGTAGAAGCCATATTGTAGTGTAATCCCATTCGCAAATCTCCTTTGACTAAAAAGGATACTTCTCCTCCGAATTGCCAGTAGGGAGGGAAGTTCTCTACGGTTTCAAGAGGAAGAGCTGACATGCTATTTTTTATGATCTGCTGAATACTGCGGGCACCAGTCATTTGATAAGCTCCCAAACCGGAGTAGACAGAAATTTCAACCTGTTGTGCGGAGACCTGAAACGATAAGGCAACCGAAAATAATAACAGAAATAAAGTGCGGAGGAATAAGGTGTTCATAAAAAAATAGTTATTCTACCTGTTGAACATGAAGTACCGTAGGGATATGCCGTTGAGGTGTCTGACCCGTCGAAAAATGCATAAACATTCGTTCATACCCTGTATATCAGCTTTTTGGTTTAAAGGTATAGGAATTATTTTATGAATCCATTTTATAAATGAATAAATATACTTTTTTTCTTAAATTGGCAGCCCTATTCATTAGATGCATATTTTGATTTTTTACACCATGAGAAGGTATACCCCAATCATTTTTTTTTATTGCACTTTATTTTCCCTGACAGGATGTCGCTACTTTCCGGATGCCACTTTTTACGATGAAGAGCTACAGCCGCTGGTGAAGGGAAAAGTAGATGTTTTCCTGAATGGGTCTGGGGCAGACAGCATCGTTTTATTTAGTGAGGAAACCGTTAGACTCAATATCGCAGCCGATGAAGGAAAGTATTTACTGGGCTACGAAATCTTTCTCGGAGGAAACCTTTTTCTTCCCAAAAAAGAAATTTCCGTGGAAAGTAAGGTTACGAACCTTAATATAGAGGCGCTGATTAAAGAAAGTAACCTACAAGAAGGTGATAATGAATTAAAAGTCATTGTTTATGCTACGTCGGGTTCCGGTAGTTTGTTGAATGCGCTGGGAGGAGAACAAGTGTATTGGGAGCAACTCTTTAATGTTATTTGGGATACTAGCTCGCCTAAACCTCTACAGATTGCCGTAGATACGACCGATGGTTTTGTCAACTTGAGCTGGTCTGTGGCTGAGCATCCCAATTTTAGCCATTATCAGGTATATGCACAGTTAAAGAAAGGGTGTCGATATGGCACTGACTTACCGGAACAGGTACTGAAGAGAATAGATGACCGTGAGAGTACTACTTTTCGGGATGAGACCTTCATTTGCGGAGAAGTAGTTTACCGGGTAGAAGCACATACCAAAAATAATCGTTCAAATGATGGAACGGTAAGTTTTAAGGCTTCTTTTGAACCTAATATTAAAATGACTTACCTCTACGAAAATACCGTAGAAATTACATGGGACGCCTCGGAACTTACAGGCCCGGAGCAAACGGTGAATTTTGAACCTTTTGATTATCGTACTCAGGAAAGGGTATTGATTCATCAGGTACCGTTTGGATACAGTTCGCTCGGCTTACAAATGACATTTTCTTCTCCTCCTACAGACGAGTACTATACTTATAAACATCCAGGGATTTATCGACCTCGTTTGGAAATTAAAGAAAAATTGGGAAGGTACTCGGAAGAGCAACACTATTATAGTAAGTCTCTTGGTGCTCATATTGTTAAGCTAGGAGGAAAGTGGAAGGTGCTAGATAAAAATGACCTGACAAGGGACGTTACTTTTGATGCTTCGTTATTGGGAGATTACACCAAAATATCCCCTTCTGGTATGCATGGGATCTCGGTGGATTTTTCGGATTCTACCATGTTATTAAAGGTATTTGCGTTTAAAGAACAGGAAATCAAGAGAAACTATAATATATATACGTTGTTTTCCGGTTTTTCTCTAAAGGATCATTACTCATTTTTGTATGCTATGCGAGTAGATGACCAGGGAAATATCATTGGCAAATGGAATGAGAAGCTTTATTGTATCCCTTTTGAAACATCAGAAGCAGCCTTCTTTATAGATAATGTCACGGATAATTTGGTCAAGATTTCCCCTGATGGGAAGTACGTCCTGACTCGTTATTCTTTATACAAAAAAGAGACGAATCGTTTTTCAAAAGTCAGTAATTTCACCTGGGATGGCGGACACCGATCGGACGCTTTCTTTAACTTTAATAATACAGAAGAATTATTCGTTATTGAAGATTTGGAGTCCATGAAAATCTGGGACTTATCGACTACTTCCATTAAGAGTGAAGCACCATTTTATGGATTTCTAAAGAGTAAAGGAGTCGACCCGGAAACCAACTCAGTAGTTCTGGTCACAGGAAACTATGAGAAGAAATATACGACAGGAACTGTCGTATATGACATTGATACGAGAACTTCCTTGAAAGTGTTTGAGCATATCGATCTAAATGAAATGGAATTTGGTAATTATCATCAGGACTATCAGCCTTTTTATAACTATACCATTTTTGATCCTTCACACGAAGGGGTTTATATGTATTTTTCTACCCTTGAGAAGTAAGCTGCAACTGGCGTGTAGAGTTACTCCCTTTGAGTGGAGAGTAGGTTAAAGAACTACGCCTTCGCACTACCAGATACTACAAAAATAAACTCTTCTACCCCACTATGATAGCAAGGCTATATTAATTTCCTTTTCGATCCAAGGGTACAGTCTTGAAGGAATCTCAAAATTAAAATGTTCCTAGTTGAAGAGCATATACTTGACCTGAAGTTTCACACCTAGATCACGGCAATGAACTACTTCTCGTAAAAAATCATCCCGGGACAGAGGGGTATCTTTCCAGATAGTGATGAGTAAATCTCGTGTCTTAATATGGCTATTTCTTGGATTCAAGTATTGAAGAAAGGCCTGAGGTTGTCGAAGAGAAAAAACGCTTCGGTGACCTTTGAGATAGACACAGTGATCGGAAAGAACCACAAAGGAGCATTGCTTACAGTCAATGACAGAGCCACAGGAATCGCTTGGATACAGCGACTGAAAGATAGAAATGCTGAGAAACTAGCAGATGCTCTGATTAGAGTTTTGAAGCCGTTTAAAGGCTTGATAAAGACCATTACTGCAGACAATGGAAAAGAGTTTTCGTGTCATGAACGTATCAGTAAAGAGCTAGGGGCTCAAGTATATTTTGTCAGGCCTTATCATTCATGGGAAAGAGGTGCTAATGAGAATATGAATGGATTGATTCGACAGTATTTTAAGAAGAGATCATCTTTCGAAAAGATCACGAATGAAGATGTGAGAAGTATTCAAGATATTTTGAATGAAAGGCCAAGAAAAAGATTTGACTTTATGACACCAAAAGAAAAATATCATTCAATCTTTAATCAAAAGAGACTGTAAAATAAACGCTGTCCGTAATTTCTAATTTTTATAATTTGCAACATTATGGACAAGCATCAAGACAAAGATTATCAGCAAAACGCAGAATTCAAAGCAATGCGCGACATGGCATTGGAGCAATTGAAGACAGGAAAATCCCTAATCAGGGAAGGTGGTGTTTTTGTCCCATTGCTAAAGCAGTTTCTGAACAGTGCCATAGAGGCTATGATCCCAATAAGAAAAATCCAGAGCCATTTTTAACTTTTATGATCTACGTAAAGCTGCATTTATAGGTTGACTGCAAAACATGTAAAATAGAAGGGCTAGCGATTCATTCGTTAGCCTTTCATTTGATACGAGCTTACAGTCTTCGCCTCCGTATAGATTATTTGCCAATTATTTAAAAATTGTTACGCTGCAGATCTTGAAAAGATGGTACTATAGCCAACCAAAAACTGGTGTCATTCTGGTGTTAGGCTTACCAAAGCTCTACCAAAATCACTAAAACCTGAATTTACCACACCACCTTATCGTTTCATAAGAGATTGAGAATAGGTGCATTAATAGCAAAAAGAAAAGGCCTCCATAGGAGGCCTCACCTTACCACACACTAACCATATCTATATAGTTCTATTTCTTTTCCCTGAATACCCCCTCAAAAAATGCATACAGCTGCTTGTGCTGTCCTCTTCGATCATAATGCTCCAACGCTGCCACCCGACCATTTTGTCCCATTTCGGCTAAGGCCTCAGGACCTTGTTGGGCTAGTTCCTGAATATGTTCTTTCAGTTGCTCAATATTCTGAGGGTGAGACACGTAACCACATTGATGTTCCTCAATAATATCGGCAGCCTCTCCCCCTCCACTGAACACAATAGGAAGACCTGCCGCCATACTTTCATACACCTTGGCCGGTAGCGTCCCTCTGATAACCCTTCTTTGGGAGATCAAAGCAGCATCATAAGTCGGAAGTAGTTCCGCAATCGCTTTTAGGGAAACGACCTCATGCAGAACGATTCCTCTATCTGGATTTTCTTTTAAAAATTCCTTTAGTTCTTTGGACTTGGCGCCGTCTCCGTAAATATGTAGCTCTGCGCCTAAGCTTTTAAAGTTGATTTGCTGGCATAAGGAAACGATTCCGTGAGCAACATTAAGCACTCCAGTATATACCAAACGAAAAGGTTTATTCTCTGTTATATCCCTGTATTCTTTGGGTTGAAATAAGCGGGTATCGACCCCTACCCTATAAATCAAGTCAATGGATCTACCCTCCTTTTCCAGATGTTGCTTGATTCCATTCGACTGGGCCACCAAAGCATCAGCCCGTCGGTACATCCAGGATTGTAGCTTTTTTAGGTTATGATACACCCATCCTTTATCTTGCATCAACCCTAGATCCACGATAGCCTCTGGCCATAGGTCGGAAATATTGAGGATTACCTTACCCCTGATCAGCCTTTTACATAGCAAAAAAAGCAAGGGTGTCATCATAGGAGGAGTCTGAATAAATAAGATATCCGGATTTCTTCTCAATAGATGAGGTAATGATCGAAGCATCGTAAGGCTCATGGAGATCATTCCGGCAAAACGTTTACTTCTTTTACTACTAAGATTGGAGGGATAGAGCCAATGTCTACGCACTGTCACTCCCTTTCGCTCTTCACGAACAAACAGTTGCTTCCTATACCCCTCTGGAATCACACCAATCGGGTAATACGGCATTGCAGTCAATACCTCTACATCACATCCTTGTTGCAATAAAAAATCCGCCAGATCTTCGAACAACAAAGGTGCTGCTCCAAAATCTGGAGGATAACTATGTGTTATAATCTCTATTTTCAATGCCCTCTTCACTTTATCGTTGTTGAGGCAGCTTGCGCTGCTGGTTGAGTAAAGCTTCGCTTTGTTGAGTTTCACCTTCGGTGAGTGGAGTAGTGGTTCAGAATAGCATATCTAGGTTGAATTACTAAAATGTTATACAAAAGGTTCCACTCCTTCTTCCCTTAGCGATCCACCTCTCCCATCACGACGTCAATAGATCCCATGATCGCAATCAAATCTGCCAAAGCGACACCTCTACTGATCTCTGGAAGTACGGATAGGTTACTAAAACTACATGCCCTTGCCTTCACTCTTACGGGCACATCGCTTCTGCCATCAGTACGGAAGAAGAAGCCTAGCTCACCCTTAGGGTTTTCAGCCCTTACGTAAAAGTCCATTTGCTTTGGACGTATCTTTTTAGGGACTAAGGCTTGAGGGTCAAAATCACGCGTACGTTTATGTTCCTTGGTCAGTTTCTCCAGACTTTGATCAATAATTTTCAGCGATTCCCAGCACTCTGCGACACGTACATAGGTACGATCCCAACAGTCGCCCACTGTACCCACTTCTCCTTTTCCTACTGGAACATCAAAGTCCAGTTCCGGATAGACCGAATAATTGTCGACCCTTCTCAGATCAAATTTCAGGCCACTACCTCTTAGCATCGGACCTGATACACCATAATTAATTCCTAAGTCCAAGGGTAGCACACCGACGTTAGCGGTACGCTCTACGAAGATTTTATTATAGATGATTAGCCCTTCCAGTTCTTTCAGCTTGGGGCGTAGGTAGTTCACAAACTCCATACACTTCTCCTCAAAACCTACCGGAAGATCATAGTACAAGCCTCCAATCCAGATGTAGTTATATAACATACGCGCCCCACTGGCCCACTCCAGCAAACGCTGAATATGTTCACGATCACGCATCATCCATAGGAATGGCGTAAAAGCCCCAATATCCAACCCATACGTACCAATAGCTATAAAATGAGAAGCCAAACGATTCAACTCGGCTACCAATACACGGATGTACTCTACTCGCTTGGGAATACGGTCATCAATTCCTAGCATACGCTCTACCCCCATGGCATAGGCATGTTCTGAGTTCATGGCCGCCATATAATCCATTCGATCTACGTAAGGAATCGTTTGATTGAACGCCAATGACTCCGCATGTTTTTCAAAACAGCGATGCAGGTAGCCCAAGTGTGGCACTACATCAACAATATATTCTCCATCCGTTACGACTTCCAATCGCAATACCCCGTGCGTAGAAGGGTGATGAGGGCCTAAGTTGAGGATCATCTCTTCAGAACGCAACTTGCTTTCGTCATAAAAAGCAGGAGCGGATTTTTCAAGGTTTTTCGGGTCGTATTGGTATTGAATCGCTCTACTCATTTTGCTATAATCATCATTTGTTGAACTGCCAAATATAGTAAGAAGAGGAAAAGGAATGTATTAATTCTTTAACAAATAGTATAATATTCATTCCGAACCCTTATTTTTGCAGTGTTTGAAAAAATTGCTATTTACTTTTTAACAACCCGTGACAGCGGTTTTGGTTCACCGTTCACGGCCTGAATTAATAAACAAACTATGGAAGAAGCATTGAAAGATATTGTTCTGATTACCCTTCCTGCTGCTATTGTTCTTTACGCAGTTTATATGGTAATCAAAGCCTTTATCAGCAGGGAATTGAATGGACAGGTTAGCAAGATCAAGTTGGAGCACAGCAAGACGACACTGCCCCTACGTTTACAGGCTTATGAACGCATGATTTTATACTTAGAGCGTATCGCTCCCAATAGTATCATCCCTCGATTGAACAGTAAGGAGTTTAATGTTGCTGAACTTCAGCACTTATTGATTGCTAATATCCGTGAAGAGTTCAATCACAATCTGGCTCAACAAATTTACATTGAAGAAAGCACGTGGAATATCATTCGTGATACACAAGAACAATTAATCGTACTGATTAATGAATCGGCCAATACCTTAAAGGCTGATGCGCCTTCTTATGAGCTTTCTAAAAAAATCATTGAAACCATCATTGAGCGAGATACTGATCCTACGCAATATGCCCGTTCATTAGTTCATCAAGAAGTGAAAACATTATTAGTCTAAGCGAGTTATCTTATTGGGTATGATATTCCCGGTGATGATTTGATAAAAAGTATACCCCAGGGCTTCTTAAAAGACTTGGGGTATTTTTTTTACGTTTTGTTCAAAATGTTTAATTGAGCTTCGCTCGTTCATGATGTTTAGTTGAGTTTATTGTTTGACTGTTAAAATTATATTCACCTTCGGTGAGTTGGATTGGTTCTTTTGACTTTTAAGAAGGTCTTAGCCTAGTTTAAGAGTTTAGTTTTCCTCTAAGTCAATTCACCGAAGGGGAATAGCATTTCAACAAAAAAACTCAACTAAACATCATGAACGAGCGAAGCTCAACTAAACAATATGAACATCATCTAAAAGGCTTCGTTCACATTCAGGTAAAACCCTTGTGCACCATATTTCCCCCACCCATAGTCAATGGTAATATTGGTTCTAGCCTTCTTGTCGATCATGACTCTCAAGCCTATTCCTGCAGCAGGATCTATATTCTCAAACAAATTAATATTGGCATCTCTGTTGGTCGCTGTCGTGGCATTTGCAAACACCACCGCTCCCCAGGTGTCTTTATTCTTTTGTAATGGAAAACGATACTCTAGCTCTCCATAGACCATATCTTGTCCTCTGAAACGCCCCTGAGCATATGCCCTACCGGAGCGTCCAAACTGATCCCAGCCAATGGCAGGTAAGTCCATGTAGGGCACCTCTCCACTCACTACTGTATTTCCAAAAGCCCATAAGGCCAGCAAATGCCGAGGACGATCCTTATCCAAAGAGAAATAATCCCTATACTCCGCCCAAAGCATGGTAGAGGATTTATCACTTCCAATAAACTCTGGATTCACCCGGAACGAAAGGAAAGCATATCGCCCGTCATAAGGATTGATAGGATTATCCCGGCTATCCAACAATACATTGAAAGAGACTCCCGAAAGGACATATTGCTCCGGATCAAACCCGTTATCAATAGAGTAAGCATAATGGGAGGTAATCGCTGGAGGAACTGTATCTAGGTCCAGTAGTTGATCTTCAATTTTATAATGAATATCCAAGTGATACCCTACTCCTGCAAAAAAGCGGGTATCCCCTATTCGCTTAAGGGCCGTTTCATGAAAACGGAAATAATTAAATTCCATCAGCTGAGCTACTTCAATACCATCTGAATAACTACCATCATCATACTCAAAGCCCGTAGAAACCAACTTGGAAGATTGATCTCCTGTGCCTAGCCCATAAGTAGGTTGAGAAAAAGCAAAGAAACGCCAATCGCCCATCAAGTTCCAACTATCATCCTTCAGAAAAACATTACTTTTCATCAGGAGCATGAACTGTTTCTTAGTGGTATAAAGCACTGTGGAGACAAAAAAGGAACGGCTGGTGGTCTCATTGGGTCCCATCATCCAACTGGCAGAAGGAGCCACTCCAAACATAAATCCTACGGCCGGATTGGCGGCCAATACAGGAAGAGGAACAAAAGAGAACTCACGAATCAATTTATCGGAATCTTCTTCAGGTTTAGTCGCAGTAGTATCCTGCTGTGCCAGCAAAGGGTGAATCCACAGGCATAGCAGGAAAAACAATAAGTGTTTTTTCATGGTATCGTTGGGTTAATAAAATTAGGGTTATAGGTATGTATATGTCATTATGAAGTTAAAAATAATCAGGCAATAACCTACAGAAACAGAAAAAGCTGTCATAATATGACAGCCTTTTCTGTTTCTGTAGGTTATATGATTACTTCTCCTCCACCAATTTATCAATTAGCAGGGTAAACTCTTCTACAAAGTGCTCATAATACTCTCCAGTACCTGGTCCAGAGAATCCTGTGTGAATTTGTCTTACCTTTCCAGAACGATCGATAATGATACTGGTTGGGAAAGACATCACATGATTTAGCATAGGTAATGAGGCCGCTGCTTCTGATGGTTGCCCGGCATAAAGTAGTTCATATTGAATATCAAAACGCTTTTTCATACGCTCCAATTTCTTTTTGGCTACCTCGAAATCATCCGTATTCTCATATCCCAAACCAATCACCTCAACACCTTTATCCTTATACTGCTTATAGAAAGGCGCCAAGAACTTTGTCTCGTCCATACAGTTAGGACACCAGCTTCCTAAGATCTGTACAATGACCACCTTATCTTTAAATTTTTCATCTTCCAGACTTACCTGCTTACCTTCTAGGTTTGGAAAAGAAAACGAAAGGCTTTCATATCCTTCTTTTAGATGTGTCAAAGTCGTTGGATCAGGAAGCTCTACTCCCGGGTCCAATGTAGCCTCCCACGTTCTGTATCCTGTTTTTCCTGACCAGAATTGCCCATTCGTAATTTTACCATCAGCAACCTCGGCAGTGAATAGATAAGCATGTGTACCATCAAAAGTCGATAGCTTCAGCGTTTTTCCATCAATAACACCTTCCAGAAAACGATAATCTCCTGTTTTGGTCAGGAATGTTCCTGTCACCTTAGAATCATTTTGCTTAAATACCCCTATAGCAGGAGTCTCTCCACCATCCTTCTTGGTGAACGTCACCTTCCATTTTCCTGTAATATTAGCTACTGGAGCATCTCCAATATCAAAACGGCTTGTTCCTTTTTCCGCTTTGAATGGCAACCCATAAGCTCCAATCTTTACATACTCTCCTTCCAGTCCATTCTCTCCCACTTTAGCTCTTAACTCTGCGTCAAAGATATGCATAGGCATAATTAGAGAGTCTCCTGTAAAAGTGATATTATCAATTAAAATCAGTTCTTCATCTGCTCCATTAATCAGGTAAGCTTCAACTTCTGCCTCATTATCTGCTTTTTTCAGTTCAAATAGAAAAGGCATATCTACCTTACCATCATTCAAACCAATAATACCTTTCCACTTGCCTACTAATTTCGACACCTTATCCTCTTTGCTTTCTTTTTGACATCCCCATAATAAACCTAGTAATAATAATGTCGTTGTAATTCTAATCAGTTTCATATGCTTTAATTTGTTGAGACGACTTATGTCGCTTGTTGAGTAGCACTACGTGCTGTTGAGTTTCACCTTCGGTGAGTTGAGATACGTCTCACTCCTCGAGTAAATTTATTGATTAAAAAGTATTTATACGAGGAGTCCCTCTCTTCTTACCCTTGCCTAAGACAAGATCTTATATTATTAGGGTAACTACGAGATTCTTATATACCCTAGTAAACAACTAGACCATGCAAATGTTTCTATTTTCTTCAGAAAAAGCATGTAAGTATTCTTCCTGAAGTAACAGATGAACCGTGTCCCCTATCTCATACTGATGTACCTGAGCGTACATGTACACATGACATCCCTCTTCTACCCTAACCTCCAATACATCCTGAGCACCAGTGTACTCTATATCTATAATTTCTGCTCTTGTCGCCTCACTTTCTACTATACGTATATGTTCTGGGCGAATGACAAAATTCTCCTCTTCAGGCCTTACTATTCCCCAAAAAGTTAGCTGCTTTCCTGTCAGAATATTAGCGTGAGGAAAGAATGTTGCGACGTAAGGGTTCTGAGGGGTTTCATAAATCGCAAGAGGAGAAGCTATCTGTATCAGTTCTCCATCTTTCATCACTCCTACTTTATCAGCAATCGCCAAGGCATCTTGGGTATCATGAGAAACAAAAAGTACTGTGGTATTGGTTTCCTTCACAATACGGCGCACCTCCCTTCTCAGGCGAGATTTAATAGGAATATCCAAGTTACTAAAAGGTTCATCCATGACCAACAAAGCGGGGTCGTCTGCCAAGGCACAGGCAAAAGCTACCCGTTGTCGCTCTCCTCCCGAAAGGTTTTCTGGCTTCTTATCTTCAAGCCCTTCCAATCGACACAAGCGCAATAGCTCACGGATACGGTACTCCTGATACTCCCGGGTATAAGTTCTCAGTGGGTGTTTTATATTCTCCCAAACCGAATGGTACATAAAAAGGTCATAGGTCTGAGACACTACCTTGATATCTTCATGTCCTGCAATGAGCTTATCCCAGGGACCAATAATCGTCTCTCCCTGAAACCTCACCTCTCCTCCTGTCACTTGCTCTAGTCCTGCAATACAACGCAAGGTAGTGGTCTTCCCACAACCACTTTCTCCGATCAATGCGAAGATCTCTCCTTTCTCTATACTAAAAGAGAGGTCTTTAATGATTTCTCGTTGCTCATATTGCTTTTGCAGGTTGGCTACCTGTAGTATTGTCTCTCCCATATTCCTTATTGTTGAGGCAGCTTACGCTGCTTGTTGAATCGTTGAATTGAGCTTTGCTCGTTGATTCGAGTTAATATGTTGTTTGATTATTAATCTATATTTCAATCAACCCTTCAACTCGAATCAACGAGCAAAGCTCAATTCAACGATTCAACGATTCAACATTGCTTCATCCTTGTATGAAAAAGCCTCTAGTAGAATGCATCTACCAGAGGCTATTTTTATCTATATTCCTTGATCAGGAATGACTAGAAATCACCTAGTGTCTCTTCCAACTGTGCAAGGGCAGCCTCCGTTTGCTCTGCATTTGGTGCTACACCGTGCCATTTGTGTGTACCCACCATAAAGTCGATTGGGTAACCCATTTCAGTTTTCATCATCACTGCAATTGGCTTTCCGTTTCCTGAAAGTTCTTTCGCCTTAGTGATTGTAGCATCCAACTCTTCCATATTGTTGCCATCGCAAGTCAATACTTCCCATCCGAATGCCGCATATTTTGCACCTAGATCCAACAAGTTCATTACTTCGTCTGTAGAACCGTCAATCTGTTGCTTATTATAGTCAACAAAAGCAATTAGGTTATCTACTTTATGGTGCGCTGCATACATTGCTGCTTCCCATACTTGTCCTTCCTGCTGCTCTCCGTCACCCATCAATACATAAACGTGCTTGTCCTCTCCGTTTAGCTTTTTCGTTTGTGCTGCACCTGCTGCCACAGACAAACCTTGTCCCAAAGAACCGGAAGCCATACGGATCCCTTCCAAGTGCTCATAAGGAGTTGGGTGTCCTTGCAAACGAGAATTGATCTTACGGTGCGTATTCAACTCTTCAATTGAGAAGTAGCCTGCACGCGCCAAGGTGCTATACCATACTGCGGAGATATGTCCATTAGACAAGAAAAACAAGTCCTCTCCTACACCATCCATGGAGAATTCCTTGTTATGCTCCATGTGTTTAAAGTAAAGGGCTACCAACAGGTCTGCACATCCCAAAGCACCCCCTGGGTGGCCGTTTCCTACGTTGGACACCATTCTAATAATATCTCTTCTAACTTGAGAAGCTACGCGCTGCAGTTCGCTAATTTCAGCCATGGTCTTTTTCTTAGAAATCTTCTTGTGTTGTCCCTACCACTACTGTGGAAGTCTATTCACTGATTGTATTATGATCAAGATTTTCTTGACAGCCGCAAATTTAACCAAAAAGTTCAAAAAAAAATTCGCTGAGTCACAAATGTTCTAAAATTCTTTTGTGAACAAGTCTTTCCGAAATAAAATCAAAAAGAGAAGGGACAATCGCAGTACTTCTATATGCCAAACTCAATTGTTTGCTCCTCATACCCAAAACGCTTAAGCTGAGTAGATTCTACGTGAAGTTCTGTCATGATATACTGAATATATACTAGCTCCCGAGTAGTCACCTGATCATCTTTTCTGGCCACTGCAAACATTTCTACAATCAACCCTATGCGCTCCTCAAGACTTAGTCGCCTAAAAGGGAATAAATCAACCTCTGTAATATGTACCTGACGAAGTTGCTGCCTCAGGAGATCCTGATGTACTGCCTGCAAAGCACTGTTTTCAATCAACACATGTAGAAAGCTATCTTCTTCTTCCGAAAGGTAATGATCTATGCAGGCTAGATTAATCAATACCTGCAAACGCGTATATTCCCAGGCCTCTGCCTGCTCAAACATACTTAACGAAAAATGTTGGGTATCCTCTCGTTGAGTGCTCAAAAAGTCGACCGATTGGAACTGATTCCTAAACTTATCCAGATTATCCAGTAAGGAATCAATCAATGATTTCGTACTCATTTGTCATGTTGGCTTTAGGTAAAAATGGTATACACCTACACAGTCATCTAAGGTTTATACATCTTTTTCCTTATATTATATAATTTTTGATAAAAATCAAAACCAACGGAGAGGCGACCCTTGTGGTCATCAGGAGAAAGGAGAAAGGAGAAAGGAGAAAGGAGAAAGGAGAAAGGAGAAAGGAGAAAGGAGAAAGGAGAAAGGAGAAAGGAGAAAGGAGAAAGGAGAAAGGAGAAAGGAGAAAGGAGAAAGGAGAAAATTAAATCCCCTTTTACCTTATACCTATTACTTTTTACTTTTTTATACCTATTACTTTTTACTTTTTTGAGGATGCAACACGACATTAAGCTTGTTTACTCTCCACTTCTGCAAAGTGTCTGTTTTCACACCAGCTGCACTTGTCGACAAGGAATCTTTTTGTGCTGTGATATAGTAAGCTACTGGTTCAATATCATTTACCAGGCTCACTTTTCCTTTTTCGTTGCTTAGTTCCTCTGCCTTGATGCCTACTTCATTCAATAGCAACGCTTGCTCTGTAGGATACAAAAACACCTGCGCTCCTTCTACTGGATTCCCCACTTCATCCAACACTTTCAATACTAACATTGTATTCTTGGTTTTGCCTGAAGAAGATTTACAAGCAGCCATCACTGAAAATAAACCAACAAACAGCAGTAATCTGTACATCATTGTTTTCATAAGCTTAGTTTAATATCAATTTTGAAAAATAAAGTTTATTTGATTGCCTTATAAATAGCGGCAAAGATCATTTTGCCGAAGAAAGTCTTTTTACCCAAGCGTTGGAACGGATGATCACTAAAAAGATCTTCATAATCTGGTAGTTTCTGAACATTCACAGCAGCTACAATTCTAAAAAACAAGAACATTGTCTGTAATAAAATGTTTTGCCAAAAATGTTCCTTTGCCCCTGTCAACTGAAAATCAGCCACCAACCATAGTGTATCTTTTTTCGCTAGCAACGCAATACGTTGCATCATTACTCTCTGCTCTTCTACCGTGTATACATCCAAAAGGTAAAAGGTTATAATTCCATCGAAATACCCTTTTACATCCTGTTCTGTCCCGTGAATAAATTTCACCTGCTGTCGATAAGCAACAGGCAACTTCTGTTGACTAATCTCCAACATTTTTTGAGAAGCCTCTACATAGGTTACGCTTAGTTGTGGCTTCTGTCGAAATAATTCCTGCAGTACCCAACCCGTACCTCCACCGAGGATTAATATCTCTCCTTGCTCTGGCAAATGGTCCATGAAAGCTCCTTGAGAGCATCTAATAGAATCCCCAAAGACCATACCAGCCAGTTGATCATACCAAGGGGCTATGAAATCAAAATTCAATACTTTATCAGTTAGCAGTGAACAGTGAACAGTGAACAGTGAACAGTGAACAGTGAACAGTGAACAGTGAAATTTAAATAATCAGAATAAGTAAGGGGGATATCCTCCCTATTATTCAAAAAATAAATAAACTGCCGGAAACAGAAATACAGCATCTCCCAATACCCTATAAAGTTGTCTTTGTTTTAATCTGGACTCCAGCTCAAACACCAAATATAATACGATACCCATGGCCCACAGGATGCTTTGAGCCCACAAAGGGTACGTCTCTCCCCCTTTCCAGAGTACTCCTAAGGAAATGATTAAAAAAGAAAAGAAAACTGCCAGTAATAACTTTTTAATTCTCCACTTGCCTAAGCAGCTCACGGCTGACTTATGTCCGTCCAGCTGATCGGTCTTTTCATCGTAAAGGGAGAACTCCAACAAATTGATATAGGCCAATAAAAATAATTGAAGCACAAGTGCCGTCCATTCCCAATGCCATACGGATACCTCGCTCAAAGGCCCTACCAGTATACCGATCACATAAATAATTGCAATGGACAACTCTTTTAAAAGGAATGCTTTTATAGGTATAAACTGCAACATCAGAAAGTATACCGCCACGAGTATACTTACCTTTATTCCCATCCAAAAAACTGTCGGAGGAATATAAAAGAGTAGCACTCCTTCCAGGATACTTGCCAGAAGTATACTCCACCAAAGTGGCTTAGCATATCGTTGATGAAAATGATGGCGATAGGTGTGTGCTTTGTGCTGAATTGCCTTAGCGTCCAGCAAATGATCCAAGGTATAAATAATCCAAACAGCCAATCCCAACACAATATAAACCACTACTTCCAGCTGTACCTCCAACACAGAAGCCAGGAAGGCGGAACAGATCATTGCCCCCAACACTACATCCAAACTCAATACCTGCAAAAACCGATAACACTCCCCGACCATTTTTAATTTTTAATTTTCAATGATTAATTATCAATTTTCAATTGATGACTTATTCAAGGCTGTTAAAAGGCTAACATTGATAATTGATAATTGATAATTGATAATTGATAATTGATAATTGATAATTGATAACTACATTAACTTTCTATACTTATTCGCATTAGACGGATCTACTTCGACCAAAATATTTACAGCTTCCTCAATCACTGCGGCATCACCTTGAGAGAAAATATTCAATAACTCCGAAGACTTTGCCCTGAAGAATGAATCCAGCATGATAGAGATTAAAACATTTTTACGAACCCCTTGAATTTTCTTCAGAGCCTGTAAAATCACCTTACGGCTATTATCTGGATCTTCCTCAAAAGTATCTAACCCTAAGCGATGGTACTCATATAGTGCTGCCCTAAAAGGTTTAAATTGAGGTGATAACACATTATCAATTAAGTAAATCCTATCTTGTTTTTCTCCAAATAGATTCCATCCTTTCCCTCCTGATTGCTGAGAGTAATTAGCTATTTCCTGTGCCTTCACGTAGAAAGGAGTACCCCCTTCCATAGAGAATGTATCGTAATCCAACCCCATGACCAAGTAAGCATAAAAAGACATCAGGGAAACCAACTCCGTAGAGTATACATTATTCGTATACACCAAAGGGTCCGATGGCCCAAAGCTAAAACGCCAATCGTTATCGAGGTAATTGAACAAAGGCGATTCATAGTCAGTACGGTATACAGGGCGCACACTCAACAGCTGTACATCTGCCTCGTAGTTTTGCTCTGCTGGAGACGAATTAGCCGTCAAGTTGATTTGCATATTCAGCTTGATACGCTCAAAATCCTCAAAATCATCGGAGCTCCACTCTTGCTTATTCATGAAGTCCTTAATGGTTTTCTCCAACCCTGTAATCAATTGCCTTTCCTGAGTTTGCACACGGTCCCCATTCATGGAAACATCTACCTGTAACTCCTGAGCAACTAACTGCTGTATCCCCAAAAAAAATAATAACAAGGAAATAAAAGAGTATTTCTTCATAAGTTCTAATAATGGTTATGCGTTAATATCAGCAGCTCTTGCTTTTATTTTTTCGTCTAAAAAAGACACAATATCCTCTGCTACTTCCTTCTTTGACTTCAACGGAAAAGGGTACTTCTGCTGATGATCAAAGATGGTTATCTGATTGGTATCATGTCCAAATCCTGCTCCTTTATCCCGTAAAGAGTTTAATACGATAAAGTCAAAATTCTTTCTTGTCAACTTTCCCTGGGCATTTTGCTCCTCCTGATCCGTTTCCAATGCAAAGCCTACAGTAAACTGTTGGGGTTGCTTTTTCAATCCCATCTCCTTGGCAATGTCCTTGGTTCGCTTCATGGCAATGGCCATATCTCCTTCTTGCTTCTTGATCTTTGTATTAGACACCTCTGCAGGAGTATAATCCGCTACTGCTGCCGTAAATACAGCAATATCGGTTCCATCAAAGTGTTCCTCCACTGAAGCATACATTTCCTCGGCCGTCTGTACGGGTATTACCCGAACATTTTGAGACGCAACTTGCTGTGTTGGCCCACTGACAATGGTCACTTCAGCCCCTTTGGCAGCAAAAGCATTCGCTAAGGCATACCCCATCTTTCCTGTGGAGCCGTTGGTGATATATCTTACGGGATCAATATACTCTCGTGTAGGTCCTGCAGTAAGCAATACTTTTTTACCTAACAGGGATAATGCTGGAGCAAAGAAGTCCTTCAGTTCCTGAACAATATGCTCAGGTTCTGCCATACGGCCTTTTCCTTCCAAACCGCTAGCTAACGTACCTTCCTCTGCGTCAATAAGTTTATTTCCATAAGATTGGAGTACACTAATATTATGCTGTGTGGATGGGTGAACAAACATATCCAGGTCCATTGCCGGACAAAAGAATACCGGACATCGTGCCGACAAGTAAACCGCTTGCAATAAATTATCACAAACTCCTGTCACCATCTTAGCCATCGTGTTCGCTGTTGCGGGGGCAATAATCATCACATCCGCCCACAACCCCAAGTCCACATGATTATTCCACTCCCCTGTCGGACCTTTAACAAATGCGGATACTACCGGATTTTCTGATAAGGTTGCCAGCGTCAACGGAGTTATAAACTCCTGAGCAGCCTCTGTCATGATGACCTTTACTTCGGCACCTTCCTTCTTTAACAAGCGTACTAATAGCGCAGCTTTATAAGCTGCTATACTTGCTGTTACTCCTATGATAATTTTCTTGCCTTTTAACACCACACTCAAACTTTAGTCAACAAAAAAGTACAATACAAATATAAAAATTATTCTAAGACCTCGATTATTGGCAAAGAATAGGGCAAAAAAAAACTTCAGAAAGCTAACTTTCTGAAGTTTTTGTGTAAAAGATTTTACGAATTAATTTTCTTCCGTACCCTTGGTAAAGAAGACCTTACCTTCGATAAATTCTTCCATTGCCTGAGTAGTAGGCTTAGGAAGTCTCTCATAGAACTTGGAGATCTCGATCTGCTCTCTGTTCTCGTGAATCTCCTCCAGGTTGTCTACGGTAGTCGCAAACTCAGCCAATTTGGAGTTCAACTCATCCTTAAGTTTAACAGAGATCTGTCTTGCTCTCTTGCCAATGATCACCAAAGATTCGTAGATGTTATCTGTTTCTTTGGTTAGATCTGAAAAGTCTCTTGTAATTAATGAAGCTTTAGAAGACATTAATGCGATTTATCTTTAGTCGAACAAATAGTATTCTTAAATAAACGAAATGCAAAGGTAAAATAAAATAGTTTTAATTACTATAAATATCCTTTTATTCTTCTTCCTCTGCTTTTTCCTCTTTCTCTTTCAGCTTTTTAGCTTCTTTCGAAGAAGATGTCATCAAACTTTTCACCCTGTTCAACTCATTGCGAGACATGGTTGCGATCTTATCTGCCTCTCTTTTATACTCTGAAGACGGGTAACGCTCAACAAACTTCTCATAGGTAGTCAATGCAGCCTCATAACGTTCTTCCTGCTTGCTAAAATAACTGATCTTCGCTAACTCATACTCTGATTCCAGCTTATGATAAAGTGCCTGCTGCTTATACTTTGAGTCCGGATAATCTTTCGTGAAATTATCCAATGCTACAGCTGCCGCTTTATACCTTCTAAGGGTATAGTACTCCATCGCTGACTCAAATCCTTTTTTCTCCAATCGTTGTCTCAACTTTACAATTACCTCATTTGCCTCGTCGATATACTCACTCTCGGGATAACGGTTCATAAAGTCCTGCATCTCGCTAATAGCCTTTGTTGTATTAGACTGATCCAGGTTATAACGAGGTGTATCTTTATATAAAGAATAAGCTGACAAGAACAAAGCCTGCTCCGCATAAGGGCTACGGTTATAGGTATTGTAGAAAGTCTTAAAGTAGTGGTTAGACATAAGGTATTGCTGCTGCTCATACTGTGTATTGGCATATTGGAACTGTAGTTTCTCTGCTCGTTCTGTCCCAATAAATGCAGCTTGAATATCTTCGATCAACAACCCTGCTTTGTAGTAATTCTCCTCCTCATAATATTTTTGAGAAGCTTCATACTTCAATTCCACGTCATCACTTTGCATGACCTTATGAAACTTACCACATGAACCTAGTATTAGCGCTAGCGAAAGGAATAAAATAATGTTCTTTAACATGAGTCAAAATATATCTTCACAAAAATAAAAAACGAGTCAGATAGTACTAAAATCAATACTCGAATTGCGAATTTGCCAAAAAAACACGAATATTCTCAATGTTTAAATGTATTTTAACAGTTACTAATAAATTTGTCTTTTTTTCACAAAAGGCCTATTCCAACTCCTTAAACAGAAAGGAGGAATAGTATTCAGCTAATTTAACAGTAAACGAAAAACCAATAGCTAGAGCTCATATGCGTCATATCGTTCAACAGGGAGAAACACTGTATAGCATTGCTCGCAAGTACAACCTTAGTGCTTCCGAGCTGCTATCCATCAACGAATTAAGTCCGTCTGTCATCCTTCAACCAGGACAGGCACTTTATACCTCCAGAAGTAATGGAGCCCAAGAAGGACAAAGTGCCTACGAATACACCGTTCAATCAGGGGACACCCTTTATACCATAGGAAAGCGCTTTGGAATTTCTCCTCAGGAGATCTTAAGGGTCAATGGACTGTCTGCTCATTCAGGGATCTATATTGGACAAAAATTAGTGGTTAGAACAATGTCTTCCCCTAATCAACAAACGGTTCCACCTCCTATGCCTCAGAGTACTGAGGAAAGACAAATCCGTTTTTATACCGTACAGCAAGGTGATTCTTTATACAAGATCGCTGAGAAATTCCAGACCACTCCTGAGACCATTCTCAAAAATAATGATCTAGCCATGAATGCTACGATCTACATTGGGCAACGTCTGCGTATTGCCGTCACGGCAGCCAACACCCCTACTGTAGATAACACTCCAGTTAACGTAACGGTCTATACCATACAGTCGGGCGACTCCCTATACAGTATTTCTCAACGATTTGAGGTAACACCCGCAGATATACTTGACGCTAATGGATTAGCTGCCGATGCCGCAATCTATATCGGACAAAGTATTAAGATCCCTCAAAGGAAACCTCAAAATACGCCAACTATTAATCGCCCTGACCCAAAACCTCAGACCAAGCCAGGGGAAGTGATCCACACTGTTCAGGCAGGAGAATGGCTCGCAAAAATTGCAAAGGAATACGGTGTTCCTGCAGAAGCCATTATCGAAAGTAATTCCCTTACCGGAAACAGCATTTACATTGGACAACATTTAGTTATCCCTGCTAAAAAGCAAACGATGCCTGCCCACTTGCAAGCACAAGCAGACCGTATTCGTAAGGTTCGGGCACAATACCAAATCGAGATCAACGATGGTAACTTATTGTTTGGCAAAGGACTTCGAGGTCCAATCACTCCTACAGGGTCTATCTACGCAGAAGATTTAGAAAAAGTACAACAACGCCTCATCTCACTTGGATTTTTATCCGAAGGACATGGAGAATCAGCACAACGCCTATCATCACAAACAGGTGGTGAGATATGGGGGCGTAACATTCCTGAAACACTTTCGGCCATTCGACAAGTACAGCAACGCTATAAGCTAGAATGGTGGGTAGGTACCGATAGTAGAAGGGCCATGCTTGGCAATGGACAATATACTCCAGGAGCTATCACACCTAATGATGCTACCTATACCTTCCTGAAAGATTATGCGGAAGTCAAGTTACAATTCACCCATCCAACAACAGGGCAACCTACTGTAGCGGAATTCTCCAACTTCTGTAGAAGTGGTTATAATGTTTACCACAAAGGTGTTGGATATAGAGGGTCTTCTACTGCAGAAACACTTCCATTGTCCCTTTTTCAAGAAGTGGGCTTGAATGCCTCTCTGGCAGAAGCAGTGAAGTACGTTTCCGAACATGAAGGAAACTTTGATGCGATCAACAGCTACGATAAAGCCTTCTTCTCTTATGGATTCATTCAGTTTGCTGGTGGTGGACGTGGCTTTGGTCCTCTCCTTGCCCGCATGAAAGTCAATGAGCCTGAACTTTTCAAAACCTATTTCCAAGATGCAGGCATCGATGTTACCTATACCACCCGCAACGGTGATATCCATCAAGGAGAGTTACACCTATTTGATCTTCAAGGGAGTCAGGGAGAATACACGGTATCTGGAGAAGCCGCTGAAAAAGCATTGAGAGCGGACTATCAACTATATGGCGTCTTTATGAAAGCCGGCTATCACCCAGCCTTTATTAAATGTCAATTGGAGCAAGCCGTGAAGGCCTATGTTAAGCCAGCTTTGGGCATTAAACTGGATATTACCGTGGCCGGAAACACCTATCAGGATATCCCTATCACTGACATCATCAACTCTCCAATGGGATTAAGCTTCGTGATTGATATGACTGTAAATAAGTGGATTACCAAAACCGCTCAACTGTTCGAAGATGCTATCAATGAGATCTGTCAGCAATATGGCTATCAGTCTCCTGCTCAAGTAAAGAGTATTGATGAGCGACTGGTACTGCAGACAATCATTGGTCAAAACGGAGACGATGGAAGGATTGTGAAGAGAGGCAATAATATTCTGAATGGTACTTTGGCTTCTAGCAAGAATCCTAGTGCTGGAGGTGGCTTACTCGCTTAAATATATCTTTGTTGAATCGTTGAACCGTTGAATTTCATCTTCGATGAGTTGAATCGAGTTGAACTGTTGGTTGAGCTCAATAAACAAATCAACTCGAATCAACGAGCGAAGCTCAATTCAACGAATCAACGATTCAACAAACCTTCTAACAAGACACTTCATGGACATATTAACTCACACCTTATCTGGTGTTGCCGTAGGTACTGTCGCCAGCAGTTTTTCAAAATCCGGTTTTAAAGGATTACTGACTATTTCATTCATCTCAGGGTTAGGTGGAGCCTTACCTGATCTGGATGCCATCAGCTTATGGTCTGGATTTGATGCTACGATTGGTGATTTTTTTAATCTACCCACCTCTGGAAGGAATATTTATTCTGGGAAATACTGGTACTCCCATCATGCTTTTATGCATAGCATTTCGGCGGCTATCATCATTGCCTTTGTAATGGCTACTTTACATTACGGCATTTCTTCTCGTTCCAAGCAATTCACAAACATAGGATTTAGGGAGAACCTTTTAAAAATACGCATCCCGCTATTAGGGTTTATATTGGGATTCCTTATGCATTTGATAGAGGATATGCCTACTCCATCTTCTGCTTGGGGAGGAGTCAATCTACTCTGGCCTTCCAAGACTTATATAGGAGGAACAGGGGATATCTGGTGGTGGAACAACTACGATATTTTCTTGATTGTAGTGGGTGTAATTTCCTTTAACCTATTATTATTTCTTATTAGACGATGGGTGAAATTTAACTTGAAGGTTCTAACCATAGGTATTTTCCTTCTTGGCTTTAGCTTGGCGGTTACTCAAATCAAAACAAGGGCATTTGATTTTGCTTATAAAGGGAATACCACTCAATACCAAAAATTTGAGCAACAATCCAAGACACAGCAAAGGAAGATTTTAGGAAATACACTATTCAAGTTGATGGAGGGTTTTGATAATAAGTTGAGGTTTTATTTTTAGCCATCCTTCATCCTTCAAAAGGGTCTTTTTTTGGTATAAAATTAGATTTGATGTAATATTACCCCTTTAACTAAAACAATTTCAAAATGAATTTTTTAAAGACAACTTTTTTAACCGTCTTATTGGTTGCTTTTTCTCTTAGCACATGGGCGCAAGAAGAAAATGTAGAGGAAATTGCGCTTACTGCAGAAGAAATGAACATGTTGATGTACATGGATAGTGTGGAAAAAGCCATGGCCTATGATACTTCGGGTAGTGTTATCGCCTTAAAAGGAGATATTGCTGACATAGTCGTACCACAAGGCTTTAAGTATCTTAACCCTGAGCAAAGTAAGTATATCCTTACAGAGGTATGGGGCAATCCAAATGGAGAAACCTTGGGCATGTTATTCAAGAATGATGCAGGTATTTTCTTCGATGACTCTTATGCGATCAACATCACTTATGATGAGTCAGGGTATATCAGCGATGAAAATGCCAATGACATGGATTACAACGAGCTGATGGAGGAAATGAAAGCCTCTACTGCTGAAGAAAATGAAGCACGCAAGGAAGCAGGTTATGGCACAATGGACATCATTGGATGGGCATCAGAGCCTTACTATGACCCTGCCACCAAAAAGCTACACTGGGCCAAGGAGCTATTCTTTGAAGGCAGTGATGCCAATACCTTGAACTATAACCTCATGGTATTAGGTCGTAAAGGGTACCTGGAGCTAAACTTCATCAGTGATATACAGCAATTGGATATGGTTAAGAATGACATCCCTGCCATTATTCCAAATGTCAATTTCAAAGATGGATATCGTTACGATCAATTTGATGCAAGCATTGACAAGGTAGCCGCTTATGGTATCGGAGGTCTGATTGCTGGTAAGATCTTGGCAAAAACTGGTTTCTTTGCAATTTTGGCAAAATTCGGGAAAGTGATCTTCCTAGGTCTTGCAGCCATAGGGGGCGGTATTGTGAAGTTCTTTAGAGGCAATAAGCAAGAGAAGGAAAATGCTTAGGTTGTTGAATCGTTGAACCGTTGAATTGAGCTTCGCTCGTTGATTCGAGTTGATTTGTTTACTGAGTTCCATAAACAAATCAACTCGAATCAACTCATCAAAGATGAAATTCAACGGTTCAACGATTCAACAACTTACTTAATCTCCTTCCTATTAGAGGTATGAATAAATAACACATCCCCAATATCATCATACCCAGTAAAGACCTGCTCATTACTCTTCTTGATGGACTCTGGACGAATACCGATGATCGTCAAATCTGCCGTTACAGATTCTTTATTGATGATGGTTTTTGGTTCCACATTCTCAGACTGAGGAATCATGGTTACTCTATCTTTAGAGATTGGAAGACGTCCCGTAGCAATCAGTCGCTTGATATTAGCATTTTGCTCTTCCAGCTCATTTTCCGGGTAAATGGCCTTGATGCTAATGCTTGCCTCACTCCACTCTGGATGTCCCAGAATAATAAAGCCAATCAAGATCATCAAGTTGGCATTTTCATAATCCTTAGGGGTCAGCCAAATATGGATTTCCTGCTTGTAGCCAAAGTTGCGTTCATCTGTTCCCAGAACGCAAATATCATTGTCTGTTACTGAAATTAGTTTGAAGTTATCGACGATATCTTTTAGTCCATCTAACTTATGTTTAGAGAACTCAAACATAATCATGTTATTCTCTTTTCCCGCGATACTTGGCAACTGAATCACCTGTGCGATGGCTGAAGTCATCGATGGACTGATCATCGTATCCAGGTATACCTTACTCTTTGTTGCATCTGAAATCTTGATCAAGCGAGACAAACTTTCCTCTGCCTGTCGGTGCGTATCTTTTGACAAGTATCCTGGGATATGGTGAATATAGGTCCCAAATCCATACTTATGGGCAATCCACTTCACCATATTAAACGCTGCAAAACGCTTGAATGTACTATCAGATATACACACCAAGGAAGGTCTCCAATGCTCTTCTTCTGCTTCTTTGTCTGCCTTTTGCAAAAAGATCTGAAACTGCCTACTCAACTGGAAGATTACCCCTTGGAAAATCACGGACAAACCTTGTTTATTCTGCGTGAATTTACTGATCATGTAATAGGTAATCACCATGATCGCAATAGACATAATACTATAGAACGCATCGATTCGGAACATCAGGTATAAGCAGGCCAATGCGCCTACCATAGAAATATACCACTTGGACTTAAAGACTGGACGGTATGCCGGATCTGAGGCGAAGTGTTCAAGAAATGAGATCAAGCAGATCGTTCCGTATGTCACCATAAAGAACATCGTAATAATCTGAGCAACGACATCTATATCGCCAATAATCACAAAAACCAAGGTAATAATGGAAGTGACAATAGAGGCATTAATAGGTTCATTGTTCCCTTTTAGTTGTATCGCTAATAACCGGTTAATCCCTTCAGAGGGAAATACCTTATCAAAAGCCAAGGCCTGCATCGTTCTAGGAGCTACCAAAATAGACCCAATCGCAGAGGACAAGGCCGCTGCAGCCAACCCGATCGGAATAGCAGGACCCCACACCGCTATTTTCTGCATGATTAAGGGATCTTCATTCAGTACTTCTGGACTAGCTGACACGGCCAACTTATAGGCCACCAGTAAATAGACCACCATTCCTGCAAATGTTGCCATCATCGTTCCCGTCGGAATCGATTTGCTAGGGTCCTTCAAATCGCCTGAAAGCCCTACCCCTGCAGCCATTCCGGTAAAAGCGGGGAAACAAATCGCAAACACCTTAAAGAAATCATCTCCCTCTACAATAGGGTTATTCCAGATACTTGCTCCTCCTGGATCAGGGATATAATCCGTACTTCCAAAAAAGAACATACCCAAGGACGCAAATAATACCACGGCTACGATATTCAACGTCTGCATCCCTAAATCTGCCCCTTTGACAATCACAATGATGATCAGGATAAAGGTAGCTGGAATACTGATCAGACGTAAATCATAAATATAGATATTATGCTCGACCAACAAGTATTGTATTACAGGCTTAAAAGACTCTGCGAAGGCGATAATATAAAAAGCAGTACTGACTGCTTGGGATAAATACAAGGCCAAACCGATGGCCCCTCCAATAGTGACTCCGAAGGAGCGGGATATAATATAATACACTCCTCCACCTTGTACTTTTTGATTGGTAGCAATCTCAGAAACGGCCAAGGCTGTTGGGATGGTTACCAAATGTCCCAGCATCACCATCAAGCAAGTGTATAGAAGTCCTAAGTTGGCGGTAGCGTAACCAAATCTCAAAAAAAGTATCGCCCCCAAAATTGTACAAACGGAGGTCAAAAAAACCGGTCCGGTACCAAACCCTTCCTTGATTTTGTTTATTGCAGTCATAAATAGCTTTTAGCTTATGAATTCATCTCTCCTTCCTATCCCATTGATAAAAAAGATGTTACCCCTACCCCTTAAAAAAGGGGTAAAAAGTAACGGTAAAATCTACAAATGATAAACTGCAAATACAAAACTTCCTATAGATATCTTCCCTTATTCCAATTGTAAATATTGTTTCAAAAAGTCCTGATCCATCCAACTTTCTACTTGAAGATAAAGGGTATCATTTTTCTCAAAAACCACCTGTCTATTTGGAATTTCCTCCAAGCCTTCCCCTTTTTCTACTTTGCTCCATCCCCCCCGGGTAATCTTATACTCCATAAAAGTGCCCTTCTTTTGATAGACATCTAACGTATACGTACCATCTTTTTGAGACTCCATTCTAAACTTCCCGTTCATTGGATCCCAATTATTCAGGTTGGAGGCTACAAAAAGGTTGCTGGAAACAGGTGTATATTTCGGGTATTCTTCCACACAAAAAGTTACCCGGACATGTTCCTCCTGCATTCTATCCTTCCAGTTCAGCACGGCCATTCCCAAAGTATCTACAAACCCAAAATGAAAGAAATGATTGGAAGTAGGCTTTCCGTAGGTATCCACTTCGACGGTTTCCCAGTTACCTCTAGTAAACTTAAACTGAATCTCATCACCAAAATCAGGCTTGTTCAGTGTAATAGCGTACTTTCCATTTTCATCCTGAGCCAAACGGAAATCATCATTCCCAGGATCCCAGGCATTGAAATCTCCTGCAATGTAAATTGCTTCACCCGGCTCATGGGTCGGTGGCAAGTCCTCCAATTGTATAGTCACCTGCGGACAATTTGTAGGCCCCTTATCCTCCCAGCTCTCAATCGCAATAAAAACCGTATCACCCTCTCCATACCCCACGCTCCTATTGGCTATAGCACCACCACATAAACCTGCCTCTACACTGGTCCAGTCCCCTCGGGTAATTTTGTACAATACATTCCCTGCTCCATAAGGCAATTCATAATAGTACTTCCCTTCTTCTGTCTTTTTCATCTCAAAGCGGGTATCTCCAGGGTCCCAATAATTGAAGTTCCCGGATACAAACAAACGAGACTCTGCCGGAGTATTTTCGGGAAGTTCTTCTACCACCACCACAACCTTTTGACATGAAACCCCGAGGAGAAAAAGACTACTCCATAACAATAAGCGGACTATTTTGTAATGCATCATAAAAAGCGGTTACAAGGTCTTATCTAAAAAAAATCTTTTATACATATCATACTTCACCTTCCAACCAATCCATAAAAGAAGAAACCCTTGCCCTACTCACTAAGACTTCTTCCTTGGTTGCAGGCATCAACTGCAAAAGCAATCGACTATTAAAATACTTATGGACACTCTCGATCGATTTCAAGGCCACCAGATAGGTACGGTTTACCCTAAAGAAATCCCTTGGATTGAGTAGTTGCTCCAACTGCTCCAACTTATAATTGACGATATAACGTTTCGGAGAAGTGGTCTGTAAATACACGACACTATTATCGGCGTAGAAATAGGCCACTTCATCGATTCCTACATGCACAATACGCTCACCCAAGGTCACGGCAAACCGGTCCTTATAACTTTTAGGCCCCTTCATCAGGTCTTTCAGAACGGTGTAATCAACCGCACTATATTGAGATTGTAACAACTCATATTTATCCAAGGCTTGCTGTAGCTGTTCTTGTTCTACTGGCTTCAGTAAATAATCAATACTATTCACCCTGAATGCACGAATAGCATACTCATCATAAGCCGTTGTAAAAATGACCGGACAGGTAATTTCCAGCTGCTCAAAAATGGAAAAACTCAATCCATCCGATAGTTGTATATCCAAGAACAGTAGATCGGGCATAGGATTGACCTGTAACCAATCCACCGTATCCTCAATACTATCCAGACTTTCTACTACTTCTACCGTCTGTTCACATGCATTGAGTAAACGAATAAGTTCCACCTGTGCCAATGGTTCATCCTCAACAATTACTACCTTCATTTTTATTTTCTTATTAATGGTATTCTCACTTTAAACATTCCTTCTGCTGCCTCAATTTGAACCGGTTCTCCGGTCAAGAACAAGTACCTGTTCCGTATATTTCTCAATCCTACTCGAGTAGAGGTTCCTTCTGGAGTACTCTTTAATTGCAAATTATTAGACACCACAATATACTGGTCCTGCTCTACTTGAATATCAATACTCAACGGCCTTTTTCTGGATACAACATTGTGCTTTATGGCATTTTCAATCAACATTTGCAAGGTCATGGGAGCGATCAAAGTCTCTTGGTACGACTCCTGAATAGCTAGGTTAATCGTAAGGTTTTGATCAAATCGCAAAGACACCAGATAAATGTAAGAAGCCAATGTTTTCAACTCTACTCTAAGAGAAACCAGTTCCGTTTGTCGACTATCCAATATAAATCGATAAAGCTTAGATAGCTCCCTCACATAAACACTCGCCTTTTCTGCATCGGTATAGATCAATGAAGATAGCACATTGAGACTATTGAACAGGAAGTGTGGATTGATTTGAGATTTCAGCATTTTGAGCTTGAACTCTACATTCTCTTTTTGGAACTTCTCCACCTCATTCAGGGAGGTGATGTACTGCTCGAATAGGACAATCCCTAAGTCAATTAAAACCACCACCAGAAAAACCGCCATCACAATCATATTGACAACCAATTCTCTAGAAAGTAATATCAAACCTTGGGAAGGCCCCAACAGGTAGCGCATAACCAAATTGACCATCAGGACAATCAGCAAACTCAACCCTACCTGTATCAATACTCTTTTCAAGGCTCCTTCCCTCCAGGGAAATACTTCTGCAGACCAATTTCGAATATACCCTAGTACGACGGTTAGTACGTAGACATACAATATGGCTACTCCGTAATTCAACAATTGGTCAAAGCCAAACACACTGTAGTTTCTATAGATCAGACGAAACACAAGGTCAATCAGGAACTGTATCAGGCAGCCTATTAACACCACCGACAGGATCTTGAACCATCGTTTCTGCCTTAAGGCAATGAGTTCTTCCATAAATAATTGATCCGATTGGAGGGAATTCCTCCTTATTCTCTAATAATAAAAAATAGCAACTTTATTTTATAGACTCTTAGCTTCATCCTGTCGCAGCCTACGATAATAGACAGATGGACGCCATCTAATGGGTTATCGCTTATTGTTTATCGGTTATAAACAATAAGCAATAAACGATAAACATACATCATACGACAGTTTCAACCACCACACTAAAGTTACCTCTTATCCTTTAGATTAAAAGAAAATGTTGCTGAGTTCGCCATTTCACTCTTTGAATAGTCAAAATAAAGCAATGAATTGTATGCTCAAACTTTCTTTCCATTCCCATACCCTATCACGAAATAAACCTATTCTATGGGATTCCCTCTGCTTTTTTTTATCTTTCCCAAAGAATATCAAGGATCAGCCGATTGTGTTATTACATTCGGAAGAAAACACAAAACCAATTACTATCCGTAACGATGATAAGAAGGATTACATTTCTATTGCTTTGCCTTTTTCTAATGCACAGCACCCATGCCAATAAAGGTCGCACCACGGCCGTGAAAATAGGATTTATTACGGAGCAAAGCGGAAGCAAATTACTGCAACTCCTCACTCCGGAAACACTGGAAGAACTAAAACGTTTAAATGCCAGTGTAAAGATAAGTATACAAGATTTGAGCGTAGACAAAGCCGAGGCTGTTAAGGTATTACAGCAAAATAATATCCCTGTCACTGCCTGGATTCTATTTCCTTCCAGCATGCAATATTGGATCAATGCCGACAACCTATATTCTGAACAAGAGACGTCTCATATTATCCAACGCTACCGTGATTTTCAACGATGGACCAGTAAGCACAACCTCAAATGGGAGCGTATAGCCTTCAGCATTACCCCCTATGATTCAGACCGCAAAGTCGCCTCTTCTTCTACCCTCAACCAAACGAAGGTTATCTGGAAAAGACTGCTGAAAAACAATGCACAGGAAAAAGCAAACCAACTAATGGCTCCTATCTATCAATTGATCAAGCAGGATGGGTATGCCATTGATGCCTTTGCCTCTCCTTACGAGCTTTTGGCACAAGATGTAGCCTCTGAAGGGTGGCACAACCTCAACCACACATTCACTGTTGAAAACGCAAGAAGTATTCCGCTGTTTTTCAATCACTTTACGAATAACGAGCAAAGGACCGTTGCCTTACACGTCGTCTATGCACAAGATCACCCTGCCATAGCGATTGGCTCCCTAAATAATAGCAAACCACTTAGTGAGTACAAGAACAGAAGTCCATTGAGTCTGGCTTCTATCCACCAGCACTTCCATTATGCCCGAGAAATGAATAAAGAAGTATGGATCTACGGACTAAAAGGAGCGGTTCAAAAAAATCTCCTAAGCCGTATCGATCCGTTTGAGTCAGCACACCACCAACGCCTGGACCAAGACCTTGCCAAGCGTGTCAACCGAGAAGGGAGCAATGCCAAGCTGATCTTTCAGATGATGCATTACCCTAAGTTGATACTTGCATTATTAGTCATCTACCTCCTATTGATAGGATTGAGTATACGAAAAGGTTTTTTGATTTATAGAAGTCGATAGTTGTTGTTCAAGGTGTTTAATTGAGCTTCGCTCGTATCTTAGCCCCCAATATAACTGGAGTTAAATTTTAGATCATTAAAAATTTTAACTTTGCGTT
>NZ_BAABJX010000001.1:0-88994 GCF_039543525.1 Algivirga pacifica | reverse complement strand
ATAAAGGAGGAAGGATAAAGGAGGAAGGATAAAGGAGGAAGGATAAAGGAGGAAGGATAAAGGATTGATCATTTGTTATAGAAATTTCTATTCCTTTATCCTTCTTCTTTCCTCCTTTATCCATTTGGAAGTAGTCCCTTTATTTCTATCAGAAAACTTAGTATTTAGACCACTAGTTTTACAAAAACAAGAAAGAGCAAGGGGCAGATAGCTGCTTTCCTTTGATATTAACTTCAGCAAAATAAGGTTGTAGTACTTCCTGAATAAAAGGTGTAGCTAGATGCTCTTCCATGGCAGAAACGATTTCCTCTAATGGGAACTCAATAGCTTTACTTACTTCTGCTAAGCTTTCAGCACCCACCATTGCATTAGCAAGATTAACCAGCTTTAATAGCTCTTTTTCTGGATAACGAGATAATACCTCTTGCAATTTGGTGATAAAGGCACGCTCTTTAGTCGTTCCTGTAAAGGTACGCATTTGTTCTCCTGTAGGGTTCCATAGCGTATAATGCAATAGTGTATCTCGCTCTGGTAACTGACATAGGGACCCTAGATTTACGAAGACATCATCAATTTGAGCCACTTCTTTTACGGGAGCAATCTGTAATTTTTTAATCGATCCTGCTACAATACCCATATCTCTAGCCATGGCAATAGCAGTGGCAGGGTCCTGGGCTGGAGATTGTTGATATTTTTGAATGAGCTCATGGGCAATACCAATCAACTCTCGGACTTCTTCTCCTTCATTAAAATTAATAAGTACAGATTGGTAGTCTGCAAAGTTAAGAGGATCAAGATTTTGAATAGAGGCAAAGTCACTTATGAACTTATTTAAGCTTATCGTTTGCATGATATTGTAGTTTAGATTGTCCTTATCAAATCAAAAAAATAGAAACGGTGGTCAATGACATTCTTTGTGCTCTTATCAGGATTGCGTGTAGAATGATAGTCTTTTTTAAAGGGATTGTTTCTCCCGGAAAGTCGTGTTAGCAAAGTGTCAGGAAGACTTAGGCTTCCTTGGTCTGAAATATCATTGTTTGCTTTTATTATAAAACGAAAGTTAATAAAAAATTAAAGATTTTCATTAAAAAGTACCAATTGATCATGATATAACGTCCTTACTTTCTGATATTTGTGAATCCCTACTTATAGTTACTGAGGGTGTTTTTAATATCTTTTAGTGGTGATGTCTTTTTTTATAAAATATTATTTTAACTGTGGAGATTTTTTTAAAATATAGCCTTGTTTTCGCACTGTTAGTGCTTCCGCTAAAAAAAAAATCAGATATGCTAAATTCTGAGGTCATTCAAGAAAATACGTTATCCTACTCCTTATCCAAAGAGGTTTTGCAAGGAGATAAGGTGCAAATGTTTATCGCTTTACTGGATAAGTCATTACGACCAATGGAAGATGGAGGTACTTCACTTTCTTTTCAGGAAAGTATACAGCCCTTAGATTGTTTTGACTATTGGAATCGCAGAAAAGAGCAACGTTATTATGTTTTATTGACCAAGGCTGCATTTTCTTTGAATAAACCGATCACTGCCTTTAATCAGGAAAGCTTGACGGATGTAGGGTATATTCAGCAAACAGTCAAAGAGTATGAGGTGCGGGAAATGGCTGAAAACTTATTTTTCTTGAAAGGAGGAGTCATGTCTCCTGATTTTTACTTTCGACTTCATTTTCTAAGACCTAAACAAGAAGTACTCCCTGCGGAGTTTACAGAAGCCTTACAGTATATTCAGGGACAACATCCTGACCTGGGAACTCCTGATTTGTTAACGATACAACACAATTATGATTATAGTCGGGTGATGTTGCATAGGACTTCTGAAATGTCTGTAGTCGTCTCGGCTTATTACGAGGTAAATTCAGGTAAAACGTTACAGCTTAATTATACCCTAAGCTATATTTATAACTTACCCCCTGATCTTTTGGGAGGTAGTGAAGTACTAATGGACGGAATTCGAAAGGGAGCGTTAGCGGTAGTGCAGTCTGCAAGGGCGATATAATACTAGCCATAGTTTCTTTACTCAATCTGTAAATTCACTAAGAACATTTTAGATTTTTTGTATCTTACCACATATTTAGCAAAACTAACACTAACACAACAAAACAAATGACTATTCGGGCTTTTATTGAGCGACATCGGCTGTGGCTGAGTTTCTCGGTATCCTTGCTGCTACTTTGCGGAGCTTTATTGTATTTTTACTCGAATAGAGTAATGGGTGAAGATGAAGGAAGTACTTTTTTTACTGTGGAGAGGGGAGTGTTGGACCTTCGTACGGTAGACTTACAACAGACCGAAGGAATAATAAAAGGGGAGTGGGAATTTTATTATAACCAACTGATTAATCCAGAGGATTTTAAGCAAAATATTAATCTGCCAACTTATGTTTCCCCGTGGACTTCTTGGTCGGAGCTAACTAATGAGCAAGAAGGAGGAAATTATCCTACCTTAGGGCATGCGACCTATCGTTTGCGTATACTTCATCAGAAAGGGATTGATGAAATGGCTATTCATATGCCAGGAATAGGCTCTTCTTATAACTTATTTGTAGATGGTAAACTATATCTTTCAAATGGAAAAATAGGAACTTCCAGAGAAACCTCTACCCCTTTTGAAGTCAAGCAAACGGGAGCTATTGAGTTGAGAGGAGTGCAGTCTGAGATAGTGCTTCAAGTCAGCAATTATCATCATGGTACCGGGGGTGGTTTTGGGCAGCCTGCAATATTGGGACCTGCCGATGCTCTTTTTGCAGAGACCGTGAAAGATACCTCTTCGGTGTATCTTTTAGTAGGAGGGTTATTATTGATGGGGCTATTCTTCTGGGTCATCCATATTTTTTGGAAATACGACCGATCGATACGTCACTTTGCTTATATGACCTTGGCCTTGGCCTGTTGGTTTATATTTCGGGAGGATAGAAACTTTCTTTTATTTTTCCCATTGTCTTGGGAATGGGAAACAACCCTGGAATATATTTTCATGTATATAGCTCTATACCATTGTATCGAGTTTTATGCCAAGATTTTTCCAGGAGACTACTTTTCCAAGGCCGCAAAGGTACTCCGATGGCTTACCCTTGGGTTTATCGTAGTAACTGTCATTCTACCAGCTTATATTTTTACTACCTATACCTTTGTACATAACATCGTAGCTGCTGTGTATGTAGGCTTATGTGGAGTATACATGATACAGAAGGTATATCAACGAGCACCCTTTTCTGGTTTTGTGATGATAGGGTTGACGGTGTTAGCCATCAATGTCATTTACATGGAATTGATACAGTACAAGTTGATTTATACCAATAACCGCTTTCAGGCCATAGGTTTTTTGACCTTCATCCTCTCACAATCACTGATATTAGCGTATAAGTTTTCTGCGTTGTTTATACAGGAAAGGATATTGAGTGAAAAGAATCAGGTGCAGAGTGAGGAACTAGAACAGCAAGCGGAGCAGTTGTCTACATTTAATCAGTTATTGCAACAGCAAAAGGAGCAGTTACAACATGCCAATACCCAGATGGTGAGTAGCTTTAATGCTGCTTTGCAGATTCAACAGGCGATGTTGCCCCATATTGATCGATTGAAAGAAAAAGTGCAAGATACCTTTGTACTATGGAAGCCAAAAGATGTTGTGGGAGGAGATTTTTATTGGTTCAAGGATACGGGAGACCATATTATTATTGCGGTGGTAGACTGTACTGGACACGGAGTATCCGGAGCTTTGATGAGTATGAGTGCTTCTAACATGTTGCATGAAATTACGGGAAAAGGAATTTATACCCCAGATAAGATCTTGCAGGAGATGCATCGAAAAGCGTTAGATCAGTTTCAGCAAGATAAGGTAAGTAATATGGCTAGTATGGATGCCGGTATTGTAGTGATCAATAAAGTAAAGAGTAAGCTACAGTATGCAGGAGCCAGAGTACCGCTACTTTATTGTGACCCTTCAGAGGAAGAACTACTGCGTATTAAGCCAACAAAGATTTCTTTGGGACAAGCTCGAAAAGATAAGAAGGTATCCTTCTCTTACCATTCTATTCCACTTAAGAAGGGAACTACTTTTTATATGTTTACCGACGGGTATCAAGATCAATTTGGTGGTCCAAACGATCGTAAGTTCTCTATCAGTCAGTTGGAGCGTTTCTTGAATGATATCAAGGATAAACCTATGGGATTGCAACAACTTCATCTTATGGATAGGCACAATACCTGGAAGGGTGAAAAGGGCTTCCAGATTGATGATATGTTGGTGTTGGGGGTGCGTATATAAAAGAAAGGTAATAACAACGATAAAAATAGGGAAAGGCGTAAGTAACATAACATATACACCTTTCCCTTTTCTCTTCTCCTAATTAGTGATAATTAATGTCATTAGGTTTCTGAGGATTATAATCAAACCCGTCGTAGTAAATACAACGTTCCTCATCATGAACACTGGTGTCATATTTGACGTGTCCCTTCAGATAATCATCTTTCGTTTTCTTCTTTTGGAGTTCATAACTATCGAAGAACTCTCTCGGATTCGATACCGGAGCAATAAACTCCTGATACGGTGTCTGTCTAAAAGGCATAGCTGGTTATATTATATTTTGGATTATTTGTAGGAAGTAGCTTAAATAGTATTCTACTTCACCAGATGATGTTAATGTGCTGATATACTGTCAGCTTATATACCAATTAGAACTGATAAAGGCACCTGAATGTTTCAAACCCCTATATTAATTAAACAGGATCTACGTCAATATAGATTCGTGTTTTTCGGAAAAGTTGATTTTTCTTTAGCTCTTCCAACGATTGTCTGAGTACTGCCTTTACTTTTTTAGGGCTACTGTGGTTTCGCTCAAACTTGATAATAATATCGGTAAGGTATTGATTTCGTATTTTATTGATCAAAGGAGCTTGCGGTCCAATAACCCGTTGCTTCCCTAATTTGTATACCAGTGATTGATGCAATAAACGGGCAACGCTTTCACTATGCTGTTTCTCTTTTGCCTTGATCGTAACTTTAATCATCCGTGAAAATGGAGGATAAAAGAAGCGTTCCCTGTCCTGAATTTCTTCCCGATAGAAGGCTTGATAGTCATTGCGTAGGACTTTGGTGAATATAGGTTGTTTAGTGTTTTCTGTCTGTATCAATACTAACCCTTTCAGGTGCTTTCTACCAGCCCTACCACTTACCTGTGTTAGGATCTGGTACGTTCTTTCCAAGGCCCTGAAATCTGGAAAATTAATAATGCGGTCAATATCAAAAACACCTACCAAACTAACGTGCTCAAAGTCGAGCCCTTTAGCAACCATTTGCGTTCCTACTAAAATGTCGATATGCTGATCTTCAAAATCTTTGATGATACGTTGATAACTATATTTATTTCTGCTCGTATCTTGATCCAATCGCTGAACTCGGGCATTTTCTACTAGTTCCTTTAGGTCTTCCTCTAAGCGCTGTGTACCGGTACCAATGGTTTCTACAGCGGTAGAGCCGCAATGAACACATATTTTTGGCACAGCTTCTTGGTGTCCACAGTAGTGACATTTCAGTTCATTTCGGTAGAGGTGATACGTTAAGCTGACGGCACAATGCGGGCAATGGGGAATCCACCCACAATCGTGGCATAGAATATAAGGGGCATAGCCTCTGCGGTTTTGGAAAATAATTACCTGTTCCTGATTTTGGATGCGTTGGGTGATTTCTTCCAGCATGACGGATGTAAGGGACTGTTGCATCGTTTTGGCTTTTCGTTCCTCTGCTTGGTTCACCAAAATAATATCAGGGAGTTGTGCTTGTCCATGTCTTTTACTGAGTGTACAGAACCCATAATTTCCTTTTACCGCTTGGTAATACGTTTCTATGGAAGGGGTGGCACTTCCTAATACCACTCGGGCGTGATGCATTTTTGCCAATACCATAGCAGCATCCTTGGCATTGTAATGAGGGGCAGGGTCTACCTGTTTAAAAGAGACTTCATGCTCTTCATCGACAACGACTAGGGCCAGGTTGCTGAAAGGAAGAAAGATAGAGGAGCGGACACCTACAATCACCTGAAAACGATCTTCCATAACGCCTTTCCATATCTCTACCCTTTCCCGGTCAGAATAGCGAGAGTGATAGACCCCCAGCTGATTTCCGAATACTTTTTTTAAGCGGGAAACCATTTGAGCAGTCAATACAATTTCAGGAAGAAGGAAAAGTACCTGTCCCCCACTGTCTATAACCTTTTGGATAAGGGAAATATACACCTCTGTCTTGCCACTACCCGTGACGCCATGGAGCAGGACAATATCCTTTTCTTCAAAGTGATCGATAATTTCACTTTCTACTTGCTGCTGTGCTTCAGATAGGGGATGAGCCCCCTCTATGTTTTGGTAACTTAAGGTGTCGTCATCCAAACGGGAAAGCACTTCCTCCACTTCCTCCAGAATCTTATTTTTGATGAGGGTATTTAAGGAGCTTGCTGAAAGTGCAGGAGGTAGGCTATCCACCAACTCTTTCTTGATAACACCGGTTTCATTGAGGGTAGGATCTTCGTCTAGAGGAAGAAGACTTAAGAGATGCTCCAGCGTCTCATACTGCTTACGCTTTGCCTTCTGTGCTTTCATCTCATCCATTAACTGCACGAAAGCCTTACCATCCTCCTCCAATAAAATAGGGTTGATGCGTACCCTTTTACGGATCTTGGGTTGGTATTTTTCCTTGACCGTTTCATACAGAAATATAGCGCCACAGTCCGAGAGTTCTTTAATGACACGATAAGGAGAGCTTAACTCTAAAAGGTCTGTTACTTCATCATAAGGGAGATGCTCTTTTTCCTTCAAGATATGAAGGAGTAATAAGGCTTTTTTGCTGAGCTTAGTACTTGCAATGATCTCCTCAACGGGGCGCTCCGGATTGAGCTGTAGGTTGGATTGACTGCTGAGCTTGAGACCAGCAGGGAGCGCAGCACTCATTACCTCTCCCAGCGTACACATATAATACTGGCTGATCCACTCCCAAAATCTCATTTGCGTGTGATCCACTACAGGGGTGTCATCCAGTATTTCTTCTAATGGTTTGGCATTATAGGCAGGAACTTCATCCGTGATGGACCATATGATACCCGTGTGGATTTTCCTGCGTCCAAATTCTACCAGTACTCTTATTCCTTCCTGTACCTTGTCCTGTAGGGCAGGAGGGACCTCATAAGTAAAGGTGCCTTCGACAAATACAGGAAGTAAGACCTCTACGTATAGTGGTGTTGTTGACATGGTGTGTATAAGCTGGTTTGATGGAATTTATTCTTTGCTACTTTTCTTTTCCTTTTTGCCTTTCCACCCACTAATGGGAATAAGGTAAGCGACTGAGCCGGTAAGCCCTTGGCTATATGAAAAAGAGGAAGAGGTACGGACAGGTCTTTCCAGTAAATCGGACATACCTATAAAGAAACGGGCATCAACCATAAAATGACCTATACCGGTCCAAAAGGCTAAACCACCTCCTAGTACCAAATCAAGGCCAAGCTTTTCGGGTTTTCTGTCCGCATAATCATACCGTTGATCCTCTACGGTACCTAAAGCTTCAAAATCCTTTTCGTATAAGAAATTCACCTGAGGTCCTGCAATAGCAAATACATGAAATACCTTGGTGCCTACATATAGGTGTGTTAGTACTGGTACAGAGATATTGGTGAACGTTCGTTGGTAGAGTTCCTCTGTGCTGGAAGCCTCTATAAACCCTCTATGATCCAGATTGATTTCAGCTTGTAGTCCCAGGTTTTTCTCTTTGAAGTAATATCCTGTAAGTCCTCCACCAATCTCATAGAAGTTGGATTGTCTGATATTTGGACTGAAAGATACCGTGGGAAAAGAAGCCGCTCCCCGAACGCCAAGTGCAAATTTTCCCTTCTCGAAAAAATTCTGTTGTGCAAAGAGATTATGGCATGACAATATACAAAGGCTAAAAAATAGCACTAACTTTAGATTGCTCATATCTATGATCTATAATTGGTAAAAATATTCACAACTTAATGTAAGAATTGGAAGAAGACAAGTTTAGCTAAAACTTGCCATATTGAGTAATGACTTATCGTTTAATTAGGTTTGCAGTAGGGCGCTTTCACGGTTAATTTAGTATAAGCAGAAAACTTTGAGCTCTTAAAATAGGTCAGTGATACGCTATAGCTTTTTAATTTTCAATGATCAATGATTAATTTTCAATAATTAATACATTCTAGAAGTAGTTTAGTACACTTTTTTACTCATAGACAATTAACCGTGATAAAAAAAGTATTGAGACAATGTAAAGCTCTAAAACCAAATTAAACAACAAATGATACCAACACACATCGAACACATCGGAATAGCGGTCAAAGACCTTGAGAAAGCACAACAGTACTATGAAGAGGTATTGGGAATGAAGTGCTATGCCATAGAAACGGTAGAGGACCAAAAAGTCAAAACGGCATTTTTTCAAGTAGGACAAACCAAGATAGAACTATTGGAAGCTACCGCGGCAGATAGTCCTGTCGCTAAATTTATTGAGAAGAGAGGAGAAGGAATTCACCATATAGCATTTGCCGTAAAGGATTTGGCAATCCGCTTAAAAGAAGTAGAACAGAAAGGAGTCCTGCTGATCGACCAAGAGCCAAGGGCAGGGGCAGAAGGGATGAATATTGGCTTTCTTCATCCAAAGTCTACGTTTGGGGTATTGACAGAATTTTGTGAGAAAAGAGAAGAGAGTGTATAAGCAATTTTTCATTTTGGGTGAATCTATGTAATATATACATGGTCATATCATATCATACCCCAAACCTACAAGAATTACACTATGAAAGACTTTTGGAACCAGCGTTATCAGGAAGAGCCTTTAGCCTACGGAAAGACGCCCAATGAATTTTTTAAATCGGTCATTGATGAAACACAGCCCGGCAAGCTGCTTTTGCCAGCAGAAGGAGAAGGTAGAAATGCGATTTATGCCGCTAAAAAAGGTTGGGAGGTGACTGCCGTTGATTTTAGTGAAGAGGCTCGTAAAAAAGCCCTGGCTTGGGCAGCGCAAGAAGAGGTGCATATTACGTATCACACTGCTTCTTTGGAGACATTTGAGGTGGAGGAAAATGATTATGATATGGTCGCATTAATTTATGCACATATGCCCGCACATATCCGACAAACCATTCATAGAAAGTTTTTTAAGGCATTGAGAAAAGGAGGGGTATTAGTTTTGGAAGGGTTTAACCATCGACAACTAAAGAATAATTCAGGAGGGCCAAAGTCGCAGGATATGCTTTTTGAGCTTCGAATGTTGATTGATGACTTACAAGGAGCCAATATTCATATGATAGAAGAACAAACGTTGGTATTGGACGAGGGACCTTACCATCAGGGACAAGCCGATGTGATTCGTTTGTTCGCTGAGAAAGTATAGGAATAGTGTATAAGCATTTAGGGAAGCTCTAAGTATTTGATGTTGAAGAATATTGAGATTCAGTGTGACTTTATTAACATAAGTGTTGAGAGTTTGTCGGTAATTTTACGATTCAGCACAAGGTACATTGAAGATAAATCAAGAATAACAAGAGCTACAGGATGAAAAACAAGAGCATACACTGGGCTATATTTTCGCTTTTTGGAGTATTGCTGACCATGCAGGGTAATGCGCAAACATCTATAGGATGGCACAGAAATGAAGGACAACAATGGTTGCAATTGTATGGGCAAGGACAAATAGCTGATCGTTGGTGGGTACTTCCTGATGCCAGTTATCGGTGGAGAGGCGGAAGGGAAAAGTCAAAAACACTACTGCGATTAGGGATTGGGTATGATATTCAACCTAAACTTCGCTTGACAGCTGGTGTAGGCTATTTTGAGTCGTTTCAGACAGATTTGAAAGTGCAATCTGAATGGCGTCCTTATCAGGAGGTTACTTATAAGTCACCCAGAAAGAAAGGAACGCTAGGTTTTAGACTCCGTGTAGAAGAACGCTTTAATCGGTATTATGAAGAGGAAGGAGCATCGACTCAGCATGATTTTCAGGTAAGAATCAGGCCTCGGGTTTCCTATGCACTTCCAGTCTGGAAAAAAGAGGATAGCCTTTATAGCTTGTATTTTACAGTAGCAGATGAACTGTTTATCAATCCCAATAAATTGAATTATATGTCGACTCTGCAGAATCGTTTTATGCTAGGACCAGAGCTTAGAATGGGGAATGAATTAAAGCTTAATATGACTTATAATGCACAGGTAGCGGGTACAACGATGGATGCAGAATATCGATATACGAATGTTTTGTGGCTACGTGCGACCTATAGGTTTGATCTACGTAAAAAGTAAAGGCGACCCTTGTGGTCGCCCTTACTTGTGTTCCTTATTTCTGATTCCGTATCAAAGGAAAATTATTAATAATCCTCCAGTTGTTTAAGGTTTGGAGTTGACTCTCGATTTGAAAGAATCGTCCCACCGTTTTAGCAGGCAGTACCTTGCTCATTTTTTTAAAGTACTTCTTATCGAGATCCACTCCTTTTTCTCTGAGTAATAATCCTTCCCACGTTAAAGTGTTTGATTCCTTATCAGATAAGTTGGAGTACTCTTGAAGATATGTTTGAATCAAGAGGATCTTATCTTCCCGCAGTTTATTTTTCTCAATGGAGTATTCATCATACAATGGCCAAAAAACTTGCTGTTCCTCTTCGGTAAGTGGTAAGGCTTGCCGGATAGATTCCCGTTGCTCCAGTTCTATTTGGATCAAAAGGGAAGCTAGTTGCATGTTTTGGGCTTGGGAAGGAATACTTCTACCAAGAGCTAAAAACAAGAGGAGTATAAGGAGGTATCCAAACTTCATAAGGAAGGTCTTTAATGGAAAATAATACGGTGTATACTACAGTGCCTGATAAGAAGGTTGAAATCGTTCAAATAGTGTACTAAGGCGCTTTTTAATCAATTGATCAACGAGCGTCTTGGCCTCATCCATACTATGGGCAAATCGGACAATCTCATAGCTATGTTCACTCATGTCATAGATACCCAAAACGAGGTAATGCCTTTCGTCTTTATGGATTTTGTAGCCTTTATAAAATATGTTAGGAGCGTTATTCATTTGGTTAGGGTTTATAGTGTTATAATTCTATAACAATCTGTAAACCATAGTAGTTTTTTATTGATCTACTGATATTTGCTCTGTTTTCAAGCTACTGAAAACAGTATCTTTGTCGAATTGACAACTAGACGACAACAAACAAATGAAAAATATACTGCTGACCGCTTTTTTTGGGATGCTGTCTTATGGGGTAAAAGCACAATCGCCTACTTACTTCCATGGTACTTATCCGGGGTGGAGTTTTAAACAAGTTGTTTTACCAGCTGATTTGTTAGAGGAATATTCATATCCTGAGGGTATTAAAGAGGTACGTTTTGCTCCGGGAATGTTTGATCCATCTTCTGACAGTTACTTTTCTTACATTTTTCTGTTTACCTCACCGTCCTCCAATATGCTGACCGTTCAGGAAATTGAGCAAATGCTTTTGACTTATTATAAAGGATGGAATACCATGATTGGGTACAAAAATGGAGTATTGATTCAAGAGGAAGATATCCAAGTTAATTTAAACGGGAATGACCGTGAGTTGGAAGGAAGTATTGATATAATTAATGGATTAGGGAAAGGACATCAAATACAACTATACTTGGAGTTAAGTGCTTACAAGACGCAGGATGGAACGTATCGTTTGTTGGGATTGGTTAGCCCCAAAGATAAAAAAGCAAAAGTATGGGAGGCACTTTATGAGCAACGAGATCAGATGAGTTTATAAAATAATAAAGGGTCGTACTGTAGCAGCACGACCCTTTATTATTTTATATAAATACGCTAAGAGCAGCAATTAAGCAGCAGCGTGTTTCTTGTTTCCTTTCGAATCCGGCTGAATTTTACCAGGCTTTTTCATCTTGATGATTCCTACAAAGTTCATCAATTTCATGATTTGATATGCTGGATCAATCTCGTGCCATCTTACTCCAAAGTTAGCTCTAGCACCCCATTTGTGGTGGTTGTTGTGATAGCCTTCTCCCATCATGAATAGATCGATAGGCATTAGGTTCACAGAAGTATCTGAAACCTTGAAGTTGGTATAGCCATATTTATGGGCAAACCAGTTGATGATTGCTCCGTGAACTGGAGACATTAGGTAATGTACAGGAAGTAATGCATATAGGTAATAAGCATCTCCTACAAATTGCATGTAGAATAAAGTATATAGTACCCCCCAAGTAATTCTTACCAGGTAGTGATTTGCAAAGTTGTCAAAAGCATGCCATTCTGGAACGTCTTTTAGGTATTTTGCGTCTACGCCAGCTTTTTCTGGATCAGCCATCGCTGTGTAGTATACCTTTGTCTTCCACATCATGTCAAATAAGTTCTCAGAGTACTTAGGAGAGTGTGGGTCGTCTTCTGTGTCTGCATGTGCATGGTGTAAACGGTGCATGATACCGTACTTGTATGCACTTAGGTAGTTAGACCCTTGGAAAATAAAGGTCAATACGAAGAACACTTTCTCCATGGTTTTAGACATGGTGAACATTTTGTGGGCCGCATAGCGGTGCAAGAATACTGTTTGGAAAAACAGGGATGCGTACCAGTGTATTACGAAGAATGCAATTATATAAAGCATATTGATAATAAATTATAATGATTCATAAACCTCATTACCTATAGATGGGGAAAGTCATTGTTTGTGACAGAAAGGGTGAATTATTTTTTAATATTTTTAAATAAATGTAACCCTCTATAAGAAAAAGGAGAAAGAAGTGCATTCTAAGGGGCTGTTTCTCTAAACTTTTTTGTTTCACCTTAGTTAAATAGTGACATAAATTTGTTCATGATGTTTAATTGAGCTTCGCTCGTTCATAATGTTTAGTTGAATCTATTCGATTCCTAAATTCAACTAAACATTATGAACGCAATGACATAGTCATTGCAATTAAACATCATGAACAAAAATAAATCGCAGATGCTAGAGCGGTAATTATCAGGGAATTTTGCAAATTTGTCCTTGATTATGTATTTATAGTACATAGGTTTAAAAAAAGAGGTAGGATCATGATCAATATAACAGATAAGGCTGCAAAGCAAATTATAGATTTAAGAAAAGAAGAAGGAAAGACAAAGGACTTTCAAGTGAGAGTAGCCGTAAAAGGCGGAGGATGTTCTGGACTGATGTACGATCTGGAATTTGATAATGCAGCGAAGGATACAGACGAAGTATTTGAAGACAAAGGAGTAAAGATCTTTGTAGACAAGAAGAGTTTACTTTATCTTCTAGGAACGACTTTAGACTTCTCAGATGGGCTAAATGGAAAAGGGTTTCAGTTTATCAACCCTAATGCTTCCCGCACTTGTGGTTGTGGAGAGAGTTTTTCTGTATAATTGAAACTTTTGAGTAGCTGAAGCTATTGTCAAATGAATAAAGGAGAAAGGATGAAGAAAGAATACCTTTATAAAGGTTTGTATTTCTTCATCCTTTCTCCTTCAACTTTATAAGGGATAATGGATAAATCGACAAAGATCAATCAGGATGATGCTTATTGGATAAGTACCTTATATGCTGAGGAACAGCTATACCTACTGGAAGACGAAAAAATACTTTTTCCGGATATTGTGGAATGGGTAGAGCCTCAGGAAGTAGAGGAAGATCTGGAGGAAGAATTGATAGTTGTCCAAGAAGAAGTGGAAGCCGTACCTACTATAGAACAGCAGGAGGTGGTAGAAGAGGTTATTCAGGAAGAAGCCCCAAAACCTAAGGCTACCCGAATTGGGCAGCAGGGTATTCCTTATTTTGGAGAGAATAAAAAGAACATGTTGGTCCTATTGGAGTACAGTCAGGAAGACTTGCTCAATAGCAGGGAGTTTACACTTCTGTTGAAGATTATGGGAGCAATTAACTTGACACTTCACGAGTTTGCAGTAGTCAATATCTTGGATACAGGAGTAACCTTTGAGCAGTTAAAGGCTCAGTTTGCCCCAGAGAAGATTCTTTATTTTACGGCCTCGGAAGATAGCGAGCTATTCGGAGGGAAAGTAGAAAAGTACGTAGGAGGACGATGGGATGGAATCCCCGTGATCTTTGCTGATAGTCTTACGCAGATGCTGATGGGAGAGCAAGTCGCAGAAATGAAAAAAATGCTGTGGGAAGCGCTCAAAAAACACTTTATGGGTTTTTAAGGTAAAAGGTAAAAGGTAGAAAGTCTTTTTACCTCTTACTTTTTACCTCTATATCATCAATAGTCTCCAAACCCCTGCGATAAAAACAATCACAAGAGAAATAGGCGTCAGATATTTCCAGCAAAGTCCCATCAGTTGATCCACTCTTAGTCGTGGGTATGTCCAGCGTACCCACATTTGTACGAATACTAATAAAATGGCTTTTCCCATTAGCCAGAAAATACCCCATAGGATAGCGGATATTTCTCCCATCGTGCCGCTCGTCCAATCGGCTAATGCAAAGCTGCCTATGTTCGGTAGGGGAGTGTTCCATCCGCCTAAGAATAATATACTAGCCAAAAGGCTGACCAAGAGCATAGCGGCATATTCAGCCAACATCATAAAGGCAAAGCGAGCACCAGAATATTCTATGATATACCCGGCGATCAACTCAGATTCTGCTTCTGGTAAATCAAAAGGAGCACGGTTAGATTCCGCCAAAGAAGCAATAAAGAAGATCACAAAAGCCACCAATAAGAAAGGGGCTTTGAAAACATTCCAAGTAAAGATCCCTCCCCATTGACTGACATCTATACCTGTTGCCTTGAGACCAAATAGATAGTTGGTAGTACCTACTTCGCTAGCAAAGATACCTTGCTGCATACTGATCTCCTGCAAGTCCAGGGATTGAGAAATCATGACGGCAGCCAAAACAGATAACCCCATAGGAACTTCGTAAGAAACCATTTGGGCAGCTGCTCTCATGGCACCATAGAGAGAGTATTTATTATTAGACCCCCAACCGGCCATCAGTACTCCAATGATGTCCAGTGCTACAATCGCTAGCAGAAAGAATACCCCTACAGCAGCTGATGAGCCAATGAACTCAGGACCCAAGGGGATAATAGCAAATCCTGCAAAGATGGATGCAAACATCACTACAGGTGCTAAGGTGAAAAGGATTTTATTAGCCGCGGTAGGAATAATATCCTCTTTCATGATCAGCTTTAGGATATCAGCCAGTGTTTGCAATAAGCCGTACTTACCGACCTCCATAGGTCCCAAACGGTCTTGCATAAACGCAGAAACCTTACGCTCTGCATATACCCCAATTAGGGCAAATAGGGGAATGAATAGAAGAAAAAAGAGCAGTACAATTGCCATGTTACCTGTGTTGGATTCTCTTTAGTGAATAGGAAATTTGTTTGAATAAGAGTGTGTTTGAACATACTCTAAATCGTTTCTGACGATAATTGTTTGCCAGCGTATTGACGATTTCCATATAAAAGCCAGCAAATTACAAAAATATTCCAAAACAAAATACTTCTCAAAGCTGTGGTCGTTATGGTTTATCGGTTATTGCTTATCGCTTAAAAAATGTTGAAAAAAGTTTATCGGTTATTGCTTATCGCTTATCGTTTAAAAAAATATTGAAAAAATACCTTTAGGGTATTGTATGTCATTTAGGGGTAAAATAATTTTCTTAACCGATAACCGATAACCGATAACCGATAACCGATAACCGATAACCGATAACCGATAACCGATAACCGATAACCGATAACCGATAACCGATAACCGATAACCGATAACCGATAACCGATAACTCTGTCTAATTTTTTATATTTAACCCATACCCTCCTATTCTGATAAAAGTGGAAGGATAAAGAATAAACAAATCATTTTATCATGGAAGAAATCAAAGAAGACATCATTGAGCGTTTCACACGCTATGTACAATATGATACCGAGGCAATTCCGGGAGTAGAAACCATTCCTAGTTCTCCTAATCAGCATATTCTTGCGAAAGACCTGGCAGAAGAACTGAAAGCGATTGGTATGGAAGAAGTAACGGTAGATGAGCATGCTTATGTGATGGCTACCTTGCCTGCTAATACAGATAAAGAACTTCCTACCATCGGTTTTGTGGCACACATTGATACAACCCCTGATTTTACAGGAAAAGACGTGAAGCCACAAATCTGGAAAAACTACAACGGTGGAGAAATCCCACTAAACAAAGAACAAGGAATTACGCTATCAGCCGTAGACTTTCCTTTTCTGAAAGAATATATTGGGGATACCTTGATCACCTCTGATGGGACTACTTTGCTAGGGGCTGATGACAAAGCAGGAGTGACAGAAATCGTCACAGCCATGGATTACCTGATCAAGCATCCAGAAATTAAGCATGGAAAAATCAGAATCTGTTTTACTCCTGATGAAGAAGTAGGAAAAGGGGCAGACCTTTTTGATGTAGAGAAGTTTGGAGCGGAATGGGCCTATACCATGGATGGTGGACCATTAGGAGAGCTGGAGTTTGATAACTTCAATGCCGCTTATGCTAAACTGGATTTTTATGGACATAATGTGCACCCTGGTACCGCTAAAGGGATCATGAAGAACAGTATGTCGTGGGCTGCAGCGTTTGTCAATGAACTGCCATCGGATGAGGTTCCAGAACAGACAACAGGTTATGAAGGTTTTTATCATCTGTTGAGTATGAATGGAGAGGTGGAGCATACGACCTTGGAATATATCATCCGTGATCACGACCGAGAGAAGTTTGAGGAGAAGAAACGCTTGATGGAATATATTGCCAAGAAGTTCAAAAGCAAATATGGGGAAGAGGCCGTAACGCTTCATATTGAAGATCAATACTACAATATGAAGGAGAAAATAGCCCCTGTAATGCATATCGTAGACCTGGCAGAAAGTGCTATGAGTGAGTTGGGGATTCCAGTGGATATCAAACCAATACGAGGAGGTACTGATGGGGCTAAGTTATCTTATATGGGCTTGCCGTGTCCTAATATCTTCGCAGGAGGACGAAATATGCATTCCCGTTATGAATTTGTCTCTGTGGAAACCATGCAAAAAGCCGTAGCGGTAATTGTGAAAATTGCCGAGTTAATGGGTAGAGAAAGCGAGTAAAAATGTAACGTACGTTTCTAGAAATCGTACAAAAAAATAGATAGTAATCAGCTTTTGTTCATAATGTTTAATTGAGCTTCGCTCGTTCATAATGTTTAGTTGAACTATACAGCGTCACTTTTGGCGAATTGATTTATTCTGTAAATAAACCAATTCAACTAAACATTATGAACGAGCAAAGCTCAATTAAACACCATGAATATCAATGAGAATAAACAACAAATAATAGATACTGAAATGAATATGTTTAATAGAGTATTGATCGCCTGTGATGGCTCACCTATAGATGAACGACTGATTGATTTTGTCATTACATATTACGATGTCTGCGAAGTAGAGCAGTTGTATTTTGTGCATGTGGTCAAGTCCCTTGATATTCCTAAAGATCTGGAAGCAAAATACCCTAACTTGATTGCCCCTATTGATGAGTTGGTGGTTAGAGAGTTGGATGCAACCATTAAAAAAGCATTAAAGGAAGCAGGCAGGGAAGATATTCCTTACGAGGTATTGGTGAAAGAAGGAAATATTGCCGAGCAGATTTTGAAAGCAGCTAAGAACAAGGTGGTTGATCTTATTTTGATGGGTAAGAAGAAGCACCTCAAAGGGAAAGGGGTGGCTGCCTTGCAAGTGGCCAAGATGTCTAAGATGTCGTGTGCATTTATTCCGGAGCGCAAGCAACGTAATGAAGGACAAATTCTGGTTCCTACAGACTATTCGCCTTCTTCTAAACAAGCACTGTTTACCGCAATTAAAATGGCTAAGGCCGCCAAAATGGGTATCTTGTTACAACATGTATACCAAGTACCTCAAGGATATTCTTCCATTGGAAAGTCATATGATGAGTTTGCAGAGATTATGAAGGAAAACTCTCATAAGATGATGGAGAATTTTGTGGCGGATGTAGATATGGATGGGGTAGAACTGGAAGAAGTTCATTCGCTAAAAAATCAATATGATGAGATCGATGAAAAGGTAGAGGAACTGGCGAAAGAAAGACAGGTAGCTTCTGTGGTGATGGGTTCTCATGGAAGAACTTCTGCGGCAGCGTTCTTTTTCGGAAGTAATGCCGAAAAATTGATGCACTATGCCGATCTATTGATTCCTACCTTTATCATTAAGGATCCTTCAGATCGTATTGACTTCTTTGAAGCACTAAAGGAACTGTAGCAATAGTGGTTGAGGCGGCTTGCGCCGCTAGTTGAGTAGAGCTTCGCTCTGTTGAGATTCACCTTCGGTGAGTTGAGACTAATATATTTATATCGTCGGCTTTACTGCTTGAATCTATTACATAGTATATGATTATTGATTGAATTCAATTAACAGTTCAACTCAAATCAACTCACCAAAGGTGAATCTCAACAGCACGTAGTGCTACTCAACCAGCGGCGTAAGCCGCCTCAACAAAGCGATTAACCAACAAGCTTAACGATTTTTATTGATGCTAGAAGGAATAGAGAATATCATATTTGACCTGGGAGGGGTGATCTTGAACCTGAGGTATGAAAATTCCATTGAACGATTAAGTGCATTAACGGGGAAAAATGTGGCAGAAGTATATGGTCAGCACCAGCAAATCGAATTGTTTGACTTGTACGAGACCGGTAATATCTCATCGGCAGCATTTCGGGATGGACTAAGAGACTTACTGAAAAGCCCACATCTAACAGACGAGGCAATTGATGAAGCTTGGAATGCGATGCTTCTGGACTTGCCCCCACAGCGTATTCACCTGATTCAAGAGTTAAGAAAAAGCAGAAGGGTGTTTTTATTGAGTAATACCAATGCCATTCATAAGGAAGCTTTTTATCAAATTTTTGAGGAGACGATGGGAACGGATATAGGTGGTTTTGATAGTGTTTTTGAGAAAGTTTACCTCTCGCACGAAATGGGAGACCGAAAGCCACACCCAAGCATTTTTCAAACGGTGATGGAGGAACAAGGGCTATTTCCCGAAAAGACCTTGTTTATAGATGATACTGAACAGCATATTCTGGGAGCTCAGCGCACAGGATTGCGTACCCATCATTTACAAAAGGGACAAACGATAGAAGAACTTTTTAAAGGTAGTTGAATGGTTGAGGCGGCTAACGCCGCTAGTTGAGTGGCACTGCGTGCCGTTGAGTAGAGCTTCGCTCTGTTGAGTTTTTGCAGTTTGCTTTTTCTCAACAGCCCGAAGGGCTACTCAACAGCAAAGCGCTCAACCAGCGGCGTTAGCCGCCTCAACGATAGGCTATTAAATTGATGTAATAAATATTATTGGGAAAATACTGTAATTAACGTCAAATCGTTATATTAAAAATTGTTGATTTATATTATTGTAATAATTATTATCAATAATTTTATTTACACCCAAATAAACCATAAGTATTGACGTGTGTTGATGCACCATTTATCAATTTAATAATCAAAAGCCTATGGTACAGCATTTTGACCTTCATGATATCATCATGACTTACAGGGCCCTTTCCGATGACCGGAAAGAGAAATACCTGAACAAGATTATGAAGCAACTCAGTAAGGCATCAGAGGAGGTGCAGGAAGAACTAATTCCTGAACTGGAGCGGTATATAGAGGAGGAGGAAGAGAAATCTCAGCTTTACGGAGATAATTTTAATCAATGGTATGCCTGATGTATTGTAAATAGTGAAAGAGGGAGAGAGGTATCGAGCGGTAAAAGAATTTTGATAATGGTTTAAAAAAGATAAGGCTGCCCCTAAAAAGGCAGCCTTTGTTCATATTTATTTGTTGAATCGTTGAATTTCAATACGTTGTATTGAGTTGAATCGTTGATTTGAGTTGAACTGTTGATTGAGTATAGATGAACTTCAATCAACAGTTCAACTCGATTCCACGAGCGAAGCTCAATTCAACTCACCAAAGGTGAAATTTGAGACGCCGTGTAACGGATTCAACAGAGCTTATAGCATAAATCCTAGGGCTAAGTACAACCCTACCGATACTACACCAGCAATAAGCGCATAAGGCAATTGTGTCAATACATGGGCCATATTATTGCATCCCGAGGCTGAGGAAGATAAGATCGTAGCATCTCCATAGAAACAGGCGTGGGAACCGAAGGCGCCTGCACTAACGACTGAACCTATCGCCAACCATTGGTCTACGCCCATCGTTTGTGCCAATGGTATAATGATAGGTAGAGAGATGGCATAAGCACCCCAAAAGGATCCTGTAGCAAAGGTGATTGTTGCCAGGGCTATGAAGGTAATGGCAGGGAGCATCGCCTTGCTCATCCAAGGTGTAACGCTATCGATAACAAACTGTGTTAGCCCCATATCTTCGTTGACCTCTTTCAAAACAAAGGACATAATGATAATAGCCAGAGCATATAGCATGGTTTTGAAACCGTCAAAAACGCTTTTAAGGGCAGTGCTAAAATCCATCACCTTGTCGATCAGGTAATAGAATATAGTAAAAGTAATGGCGGTCATTACCCCTTTTTGGGCATCAATGCCAAATGCGATCGTTGCCCCAATGAGTACCAGGATAGGAAGAATAAAGTGAAGGAGTTTAGTGTTTTCTTTTTGTTCTGGACCTTCAATTTCCAATCCTATGGCATCTGACTTTGGAGGTGCCAGTTCTCCAGTTTGCGCCCTGAGCTCAGCTTTTTTCATGGCTCCAATAGGAGGGATAATTCCTAAGGCTACTAAGGGAACCAATAGAAACGCAACCCACCCATAAAAGAAATAAGGGGTTGCCTGAATATAAGTGCTTAATCCTTCTCCAGCAGTCGCAACTCCCTGATCTTCCAGTAGCCCGGAGACATAAATGGCCCAGGTGGAGAAAGGGATGAGAACACAAACAGGAGCAGCGGTAGAGTCAACGATATAAGCGAGCATCTCTCGAGAGACCTTATAGCGATCAGTTACTTTTTTCATGGAGGTACCCACCGTTAAGGCATTGAGATAATCATCAATAAAGATAGAAAGCCCCAATAGCCAGGTGATCACCAAGGCACCTCTTTTGCCATGTACATATTTACTGACAGCCTCAGCAAAGGCCAGGGAACCTCCAGATTTCACCAGTAGATGTATCAAGGACCCAAAGAGTCCACAAACTAAAATAACCCACACAATCACCTCGTCCATCATGACGGAAGAAAGGGTGGTGGTGAAAGCATTAAAAAAGTCAAGTTGATGGAGCATGACGAAACCGACGATAGCACCTCCCATCAACGATTCAAATGTTTTGTGCGTCCAAATCGCCAGTACAATGACAACAAGGGTTGGAATTAAACTCCATATCCCAAAGTTAGGGGAAATGGAGGCTTCCAGCAGTAAGTGATTCATATGTAGTTGGGTATTGTTTTATCAAAAAATGAAAGCAGCTTAGTGGTTGTTCATGATGTTTAATTGCAATTGCTCTGCAATTGCATTCATGATGTTTAGTTGTTTTATTTTTTTTTCAACTAAACATCATGAACGAGCGAAGCTCAATTAAACAACATGAACAAAAAAATGTCTAAGCAGTAATTTATAGTGCAGTAGGTCTAGCAGCAGGGAGCTGCATGCTGATACAGTGAATACCTCCACCACCTAAGTTAATGGATAAGGCATCCAGCATGATGACTTGGCGATCAGGAAATACACTTTCCAAAACAGCTTTCGCTTGTGCATCTCTTTCTTTGATAGCTGTGTCCATTCCTTCTTTCCAGTATTTTTGTCCAATCACCACCTCGTTGCTGATCAGGAAGTTGAGGTAACTAGCTGCGGCGACTACATGGATTTCTTCGCCTTGAGGGAACGTAGACCCATCTTGATAATCTAGTGTACTGATATAGTCGTAGACAGGATCTCCCGGCTGCATTTTAGCCAAAATAGTTTTAGGTAGTGGCATACGTACGATGCGCAAAGGTTTTCCGTCCTGGTCTGTCGCATTTTTTAGGATTTGATAGTTTTCCTCCATGCGACGGTGGTTCTCCTTAGCAATAGGGTCATGCAGGTCTTCAGGATCTACCTCTGCGAGCAGTACGGTAGAGTCATTGACAAAACGACAAAACTCATCGATATGGCCATTCGTAGTGATTACCGTATAAGCCTTCAAGCCCTCTTCCGCTTCAATTGGTCCCAAGAAAGTATGGTCGTCTTCTTTTAGCCCTTGTTTGAGCCAAATAACGTTGGAAACCCCTAGCATACGCTTGAATTCGGCCTCCATTTCGGTTTTGCTCATGGATGGGTTACGCCCTTGCTCTACCGTCTCTACCGTCAGGAGTGTTCCTTTACCATTTACTTCCCGGTCACCTCCTTCACTAATCATAGGGGTGGAGATCACCGGAAGGTTTAGCTTTTTTGCAATAGCGACATCAAATTGTTCTTCGATTTGGGTATCCTTATCAGTAGAGTCTGAATACCCCCAAGCATCAAAGTTGAAGTCAGCCATGATATGCTCTCCATTTTCTCCTTCCACAATAACAGGTCCCATATCTCTGGCCCATAGTTCTACAGAAGGAACTTTGGTGATCTCAATAGAAGCCTCAGGAAATTGCTGCTTGATATGTTTCTGAGCATCTTGATAAAGAGAATCATTGGCACAAGATACCGTTACAGAAGTGTGATTGATTAATTGCTCGATAATCTTTAGCGTAACAGCTTTATTGGAGTATCCTTGTTTGTGCTCGGCAGGAGGCCAGATAAGCCACACCCCTTTTTGCTCTTCAAACTCGGCAGCTTGTCGATATACTTTTGGGGTTTCTGTGGCAGTTTCCTGCGTAACGCTTTTAGTACTGGGAGCCTGACATTGGAAGAGTACACCACTCAAGGAGAGGGTAGCCCACAATATCGGCCAGCTTTTGCTTGCTCTGTTAGTCATAGTATATGAATTGTGTTGAAGTTCAACGCAGGGGCGACCCTTGTGATCGCCCTTAATTATGATCGCTCCTGACTTTATATATTCCAAATATTCTCCCTCACCAAATCATCCATCGTCGCTTTGATACTGCTTCTTAGAATGTCGACAGTTTCGTCAATAGCTGCTTTATCATACGTCAAAGGAGGAGAAAGCACATTCAAAGGTCCAATAGGACGAATAATCAATCCTCTATTCTTGGCGTGGTGATAGATACGCTTGGCAATAGCTACTTCGTCACCAAACCCTTCTTTAGTCGCTTTGTTGGCAACGTTTTCAATACATAGCATATAGTGACTACCTCGAATATCACCCACGATAGGAAGGTCTTCCAGTGTTTTAAGCTGTTGCTCGAAATAAGGTCCCCATTGTTGTACGTGCTGACAGAACCCTTCTTCTTCCAGAATTTGAATGTTTTTTAACCCAACAGCACAAGCCAGTGCATGTCCGGAATAGGTAAAGCCATGCGAAAAATAAGGATTGGCCTTTTTTGGTTGGCTGATGACCTCATAGATTTCATCAGAAACCATAGTAGCTCCCAATGGGATATAACCAGAGGAAATACCCTTTGCCATTACTAGCATGTCCGGTTCTACCTCGAACATATCCTTGGAGGTAACCATATGGCCCAAGCGTCCAAAGGCTGTAACCACCTCATCAGAAATATAAAGAATATCATATTTCTTACACAGCTCCCAGCTTCTTTTATGATACCCTTTAGGAGGGACTAATACTCCTCCAGCACCCAATATAGGCTCTGCGATAAAACAAGCCACTTCTTCAGGGTTTAAGGCAATGATTTTTTCTTCTAACTCCTGAATAAGGAAGTCACAGAATTGTGCTTCATCCATTCCTTCAGGACGTCTATACGTATAAGGAGCTGAAACGTAATGTACTAAGTCTTTTACAAGGTCAAACCCTATTTGTGTAGAGGCAATCCCCGTTAAGGTGTGAGCAAGGAAAGTACTGCCATGATAAGCGAGGTCTCTGGAGATCACCTTTTTCTTCTTGGGCATTCCCTTTAGGTTAAAATAATAGTGGGCCATTTTGATCGCCGTATCGTTGGCCATGGAGCCACCCGTGCCAAAGAAGACATGGTTAAGGGAACCCGGTGAAAGACGAGCTAATTCAGCAGCCAGTTCAGAGGCAGGGATAGAAGAAGCATCTTCAAAAGTATTATAGTAAGCCATTTTTTTGGCTTGCTCTGCCATTGTTGCAGCGATGTCTTCTCTTCCATGACCTGCGTTTACGCACCATAGACCCGCAATACCATCCAAATAACGGTTACCATCGGCGTCATAAATCCAGTGCTGATGTCCTTCTGCATAAATTACAGAGCCTTCTTCTGCAAATTTTTCAAAGTTAGCGTAGGGATGTATGATATGTGCTTTATCTTTTTCCCAAGCCTGTTTTGTCTGATTTTGTGTAGCTTCTTGTGTTACCATGCTTTATCAAGGGATTAAAGGTGTGTTCAGTGCAAAAAGTGTATTTTAAAGTATTTATTTTGCAAAATATACACACTTTAATTAATTATTTATATTTTTGTCAAAAAAATAGTCTTATTTTCTGCTTTTACTCTTTTATATGAGTACGGAATCAAAAATTTGTAATCTATTGAGAAAATATAAAGTTTAATTAAAGTAATAATGAATACTGGTACATAGGATGTTTTCTAAAATATAATAAAGAAAGGTGTTGACATCTAACATTGATTGAAAATAATGCAATAATGTATTGAGGGATTCATTAGGGAAAATACAGTATTATTTCTTTTTGGTATCTTTGAAAAATCTATTCAATTCACGTTTTTCAAATTTTATAATGTGTGTGAGGTATTCCCAGGGTTTTATACTCTTTATAGAATAGCTATTGACATATATTTACAAATGACCAAATGAATTATTGCTGTGGAACAAGGAACAAGTATTTCATTAGATAGCCTGGATTTTTCAATCCTGGCACATTTACAAGAGGACGGACGAAAATCCTTTACAGATATAGCCGAGGAAATGGGCGTATCGGTAGGTACGGTAAGAAACCGTTACAATAAGCTGGTACAGGAAAATGTACTACATATTATCGGTTGGACAGACCCCGTGAAGGCTGGCTTTAATGCGTATGCTCGAGTGACGGTAGATGTAAAACCGATTTCTAAGCTAGATGCAGTTGCTGAGGCACTATTAAATATTGACGAGATATCATTCTTGGCCTACACTTCGGGAGATCATGATTTGGAGATCAACCTTCAGTGTAAGGACAATAAACATTTAATGACTTTAATGCATGAGTCCATCAATACCATTGACGGCGTACATGATACCCATACTACAGTATATTTTCAGGTACTGAAGTGGGCGTCACATGATGTAGGAAGAGTATTTACCGAGAAGGCTGAAACCAAGGAGGTAGAGGTACAACATTCTTAACAACGGTTGAATCGTTGAGGCATCTTACGCTGCTGGTTGAATCGTTGAATCGAGTTGCACTGTTGATTGAATACGATTAAATATTTCAACAAACAATTCAACTCGAATCAACGAGCGAAGCTCAATTCAACTCATCGAAGGTGAAATTCAACGATTCAACAGAAGATGCTCATTGGTATTGCATTGGTCTCACTATAAAGATTAAGCTTGAACAAAAGCTTGATCCTATTTTTGACCTTAAAAACTTTTTGGAAATGGAACCAAAAACGACCATTGCAGTACCATCAACTCTTAGAGTAAATGGTGAACGTCACTGGAGACAGTTGATGGAGATAGCCCAAATAGGTGGAACCCCTAAAGGAGGGGTGTGTCGTGTAACGCTTACCGAGGAAGATCGACAAGGAAGAGAGCTGTTTATACATTGGTGCAAGGAAGCAGGGTGCTCTATTGAGGTGGATCAGATGGGGAATATCTTTGCCCGCCGACCGGGGAAGAACAATGACCTTCCTGCTATATTGATTGGTAGCCATCTGGATAGTCAGCCTACTGGAGGAAAGTACGATGGAGTATACGGAGTATTAGCAGGACTAGAAGTAATCCAAACATTAAATGATTACCATATAGAGACTGAAGCACCTATTGAGGTAGTTTCCTGGACGAATGAGGAAGGCGCTCGCTTTGCTCCGGCTATGATTGGCTCTGGAGTATATGCTGGAGCATTTACCTTAGAGTATGCATATAGTCGTCAGGATAAGGAAGGAATTACTTTGAAAGAGGCCTTGGAGTCCATCAATTTTTTAGGAGAACAACCTGTAGGAGGACGTTCGTATGCAGCGGCTTTTGAGGTGCATATCGAGCAAGGACCGATCCTCGAAGCTGAAGAAAAGTCTGTAGGAGTTGTGACAGGGGTACAAGGTATCCGTTGGTATGACCTTACTGTAAAAGGAAAAGAAACCCATGCAGGTCCCTCCCCAATGGAAATGCGAAAAGATCCCGTAAAGGGAGCTATTGATATATTACAAGAATTATATGCTTTGGCTGATGAGTTTGCCCCTCATGCCCGAGTAACTATTGGAGAGCTAAAAGCTACTCCGGGAGTACGCAATACAGTGCCTGCCCATGTCACAATCGCAGTAGATTTAAGACATCCCGATACCGATACCCTTGCAGAAATGGATCACAAGTTTAGAGACATCGTCCAAGGTCATGTGCAACGTACAGAGCTAGAGGCTGAAGTAGATGAAATCTGGTATTCCGCTCCGGTAGCCTTTGATGAAAACTGTATAGCTGCAGTACGGGAAGCTACGAAGCACTTAGGCGTTTCTGCGATGGAAATGGTGAGTGGTGCCGGACATGATTCCGTATATATTTCCAGGGTAGTACCTACCAGTATGATTTTTATTCCTTGTAAAGATGGGCTAAGTCATAACGAACTGGAGAGTGCCAAGAAACAGGATGTGATTGACGGAACTGATGTTCTATTGCATGCTGTGCTTAATACAGCCCAGAAGTTGGGGTGAGTATTATACCGTTTAATTAAGTTTGAATAAACAACGGACAGTTGAGGCGGCTTATGCCGCTGGTTGAGTGGCACTCCGTGCCGTTGAGTGGAGCTTCGCTCCGTTGAGCCATTACATGGTGTAGGCTTCGTATGTTGAGATTTTGTAGTACTGCTCTTTCTCAACAGCCCGAAGGGCTACTCAACGGCACGGAGTGCCACTCAACCAGCGACGTAAGTCGCCTCAACTATAAACTTCAAAACTATACATAAGAGATGCTTTCAGAAATTACAACCAAACTTCAGGAAAAAACTTTGCGTTTTCTGGAGTCTCCCCAAAAGATGCTGGTCAACGGAGAGTGGGTAGCTGCCAAAGATGCCCAGACTTGCCCCACTGTCAACCCAGCCAATGGAACCGTTATCGCAGAGATTCCCATTGCCTCTGCAGAGGATGTTGATCAGGCCGTAAAGGCAGCCCGTACCGTCTTTGAGCAAGAGTGGAAATATACTGCCCCAGCAGAGAAGGCTCAATTAATGTGGACCTTGGCAGATTTGATGGAAAGGGATAAGCAGGTATTGATGGAACTGGAGTGTTTGGATAATGGAAAACCTTTGGAGAAAGCTGCTTATGATGTAGATAGCGCCATTGCTCACTTCCGCTATTATGCTGGTTGGCCTACTAAAATAGAAGGGAATACCCTTCCAGTAGCAGGCAACCGTATGGCTTTTACCCGTAGAGAAGCACTGGGTGTAGTAGGACTGATTGTACCTTGGAACTTTCCGATTATGATGGCTGCCTGGAAATTGGCACCTGCCTTGGCTTGTGGAAATACTTGTATTTTGAAGCCGGCGGAGCAAACACCCTTGACTGCTTTATATCTTGGGAAATTAGTGACAGAGGCAGGGTTTCCAGCAGGGGTGGTGAATGTGGTAACAGGGCCAGGATTACCAACAGGAGAAGCAATTTGTGCCCATATGGATGTGGATAAGGTAAGCTTTACTGGATCAACTGCAGTGGGTAGGAGAATTATGGAGACGGCGGCCAAGAGTAACCTGAAGAAAGTAAGCCTTGAACTGGGTGGTAAGTCCCCAAATGTGATTATGAAAGATGCCGATTTGGAGCAGGTACTGGAAAGTGTACATTGGTGTAGTTTCTATAACTCCGGGCAGGAGTGTACGCTTGGTTCCAGATTATATATCCAAAAAGAAATCTATGATCAGGTATTGGAAGGGCTAATTCAAAAAGCTTCTCAATTAACCATAGGGAATGGATTGGAGAATCCTGATCTGGGACCAATGATCAGCGAGCAACAACTTCATCGTGTCAGTGAATATATCGTGAAAGGAAAGGAAGAGGGTGCTGAGTTATTACTAGGAGGAGCACGAGTAGAAGGAGCATTAGCCGATGGGTATTTCTTGCCACCGACGATTTTTGCACACCAAAATGATGAACTATCGATTGCTAAAGAAGAAATATTTGGTCCGGTAGCGGCAGTATCTTCTTTTGATAATCTAGAAGAGATTATCCATAGAGCCAATAATACCCCTTATGGATTGGCAGCGGCGATTTGGAGTAGAGACCTGAAGCAGGCGTATCATTTTGCGAATGAGGTAAAGGCAGGAACGATCTGGATCAATGGCTATGATATGTTTGATGCAGCCGTACCTTTCGGAGGCTTCAAGGAAAGCGGTATGGGTAAAGAAATGGGCAAAAGTGCCATCGATTTATATACGCAGGAAAAAGCGATCTGGACTGCCCTTTAAACAAACAACACTTTAAAACTTCAAGAACAAATGACAACAGCAACATTAAGTCAAACAGAGCTGCTTTCACCTGTTTGGACACACCTTACGGATATACAACCTGTAAAAGGAGAAGGAATTTATTTATATGATGAGGAAGAAAACCGCTATACGGACTTTACCTCAGGGATTGGAGTAGTGAATACCGGACATTGCCATCCAAAAGTGGTAGAAGCTATTCAGCAACAATCCACAGAGTTGCTTTTTGGACAGATGAACTGTGTGATTCCTCCTACAACTGTAAAGTTGGCAGAAAAGCTAAATACCCTTACACCGGAGCATATCAATCGTTTTTTCTTTGCCAATAGTGGGGCAGAGGCAACAGAGGCTTGTGTCAAGTTAGCTAAGCAAGCGACAGGTAGACAGCATGTGATCGTATTCCAGGGAAGTTTTCATGGCAGAACGCATATGGCTATGGCCATGACAACTTCTAAAACGGTGTACCGTTACAAGTACCAACCCCTTCCGGGAGGTGTTTTTGTCAGTCCTTTCCCTGCAAGTTATTACTATGGATGGTCAGAGGATGAGGCGACAGATTTTTGTTTGCAGCAATTGGATTTATTATTCCAAGGACAAACAGCACCGGAGGAAACGGCAGCAATTATCATAGAACCTATCTTGGGAGAAGGTGGTTATACCCCTGCACCGGCTAAGTTCCTACAAAAACTAAGAGAGATCTGTGATGAGCATGGTATTCTTTTGGTATTGGATGAAGTGCAAAGTGGTTTTGGTAGAACAGGTAAACTTTTCTGCTTTGAACATGCTGAAGTAAAGCCTGATATTATTGTGATGGCTAAAGGATTGGGAAGTGGCTTACCTATTTCAGGGATCGCTTCTACGGAAGAGATTATGAGTAAATGGCTACCAGGAACTCACGGTGGAACCTACGGAGGAGGAAGTGCGATCGCCTCTGCTGCGGCTTGTGCGACCATTGATGTGATTTATGAAGAAGGCTTGATAGAGAATGCAGCCGCAAGAGGTGCTCAATTGATGGAGGGCTTAAGAAAATTACAGGAGAAATATCCTGTGATTGGAGATATAAGAGGCAAAGGCCTGATGGTCGGAACCGAGTTTACAAAAGCTGATGGTAAACCAGATCCTGAGACAACATCTCGTGTATTACAGGCTTGCTTGAAGAAAAAATTATTACTGCTATCCTGTGGAAGCTATAAGAATGTATTGCGATGGATTCCACCATTGGTGGTAACGGAGGAGCAGATAGAGGAGGCGCTGGAGATTTTTGCAGAAGCGATGAGCAATGAACAGTGAGCAGTGAACAGTGAACAGTGAGCAGTGAGCAGTTATTAATTTTTGCTATCTGGTCGTAACGTCCACGTTACGACCACAACATAAGTTGAGCGTCCACGCTCAACGATGAACGTAAGTGTGGATGCTAGGACTAGTGTTCGGGTAGTAATAGCAAAGGGCCTCGCCCTGTGCTAATTAAAAATTCTTCATTAATAATTAAAAATTAACCAAGGCGATGCAACTAAAAGATCCTTCGCTTTTACAAAATAAAGCATACGTAAATGGGCAATGGACAGCAGCCCAAAATGGAGCGACCTATCCAATTACGAACCCCTTTGATGGGGCGGTAATTACTGAGGTAGCCGATATGAAAAAAGAGGATGTGCAGCAAGCCATTGATGCTGCCGAGAAAGCCTTTGACGTTTGGAAAAATAAAACGGCAGGGGAGCGTTCTACGATTCTTCGAAAATGGTTTGACTTACAGATGGAGCATGCCGAGGATTTGGCCTTGATCCTAACGACTGAACAAGGGAAACCGCTGGCAGAAGCATTGGGAGAGATACGCTATGGAGCATCCTTCGTGGAGTGGTACGCCGAAGAAGCCAAGCGAGTATATGGAGATGTTATACCCGGACATGGTGTTGATAAACGTATTGTAGTCCTAAAGCAGCCTGTGGGGGTTGTGGCAGCGATTACGCCTTGGAACTTTCCCAATGCGATGATTACTCGCAAGGTAGCACCAGCTTTGGCGGCCGGATGTACGGTGGTGATTAAGCCGGCAGAAGATACTCCTTTATCCGCATTGGCTTTGGCAGAACTGGCAGAGCGAGCAGGATTTCCGGAGGGTGTATTAAACATAGTGACCTCGAGTAATGCAGCGGAAGTAGGGGAGACCTTGACGAAAAGCTCGGTAGTAAGAAAATTGTCTTTTACGGGATCAACCAGAGTAGGTAAAATCCTGATGAAGCAATCAGCAGATACCGTCAAAAAAGTATCCATGGAGCTAGGAGGAAATGCACCTTTTATTGTGTTTGATGACGCGGACTTGGATGAGGCGGTAGAGGGGGCTATTGCTTCCAAGTATAGAAATGCAGGACAGACTTGTGTGTGTGCCAACCGTATCTATGCGCAGGCAGGGATCTATGATGCTTTTGTTGAAAAACTAAGTGAGGCTGTAAATAAGCTTAATGTAGGTTCCGGTCTGGAGAAAGGAAATGAAATAGGGCCATTGATTAATACGGCAGCATTGGAAAAGGTAGAAGGACTAGTGAAGGATGCTATAGAAAAAGGAGCAAAAGTAACAACAGGAGGAGAGCGACATCAGTTGGGAGGTACATTCTTTCAGCCTACAGTACTTTCACAAGTATCAGAGGAAATGAAGGTCACCCATGAAGAGATTTTTGGTCCAGTAGCACCCGTATACAAATTTGAAACCGATGAAGAGGTGATTGCAGCTGCCAATAACACGGAGTATGGCCTAGCTTCTTACTTTTATGGAAATAATATCCGTAGAATATGGAAAGTTGCTGAAGGGCTGGAGTACGGTATGGTAGGGATCAATACAGGAATGATTTCAACTGCCGTAGCGCCATTTGGAGGTGTAAAGGAAAGTGGGGTAGGAAGAGAAGGATCTTTCTATGGATTAGAGGAATTTGTAGAGGTAAAATACTTATGCTTCGGAGGAATACAGTAAGCGGTTGATTCGTTGAATGGAGCTTCGCTCCATTACATGGCGTCTTGATTCGAGTTGATTTGTTAATTGAAAAGTATACAACAGCTCAATAAACAGTTCAACTCAAATCAACGAGCGAAGCTCAATTCAACTCTCCGAAGGAGAAATTCAACGATTCAACAACAAAAAAGGCTACATGACTTAAAAGCAAGTGATGCAAATAAATCTTAAAAAAATACAAGTGAGTAACATTTAACGTGTTTAGTGCATTTTTATTTTGCACAAAACAAATGAATAATTTTCAAGATCTAAGAATTACGATGTATTCTTCTATTTTTATTGATGTTAATCACCAATTTCACTGCTAAGGGTTGAAGTATAAAAATATCCCTTAGCGTAAGATTATCAATTCTTTAGGGGTGGGAATGTTTACTATGTCAGTTATATTTGTAATGAACCAATAAGGAAATATGTACCAAGTATTTCGTTCTACGCGTATTTTACGCAACCGGTTTCGGTTAAAATTGACATCATAATTTATTCCTTCATCTCAAAATTTTAGTGCAATGAACAGAGAGCAAATCCTAAAACAAGACGCAATGTATTTACAAGAAGTGAAGAAGAATATGGTGAAGTTGGATAAGAAGAGACGCTAAGGCGTACCCCTTGCATCTATTGATAGCTGAAGCACCCGTATAAAGTCAGTAAGACTTTACAAGAAAAACAGGAACCACTTTCCTGAACTATTGAATACAAAGTTTGGAAAAGTATCCAGTCATTTCATTTGCGATTGACCAATGAACGAAAAGCAGAGAGAGAAAGAATGTGTAAGAAGGGGCTGCAGGGAAGATCTTTTGATACTCTGATAGACATTCAAAGACACACAAAGAACGATAGGGTTTGAAATTTTATTTCAAACCCTATTTTTTTGACACCAACTCATCCAGCATACGGAGACTGCGCTCCTCCAGGGCTTTCTCTGAGTTAGCTTTATCTAAGACTTCTTCCCAGGATTGTTCTTTGAGCTGCTGATACAATTCCTCGATCTTTAACCATTCCTCATAAGGAACGATCACCGAGGAAATATTACCATCTTGGTCGTGAATATATTGAAGTTTTCGCTTCATAAGTTTTTTTCCGGACTAATCCCATTTTGGGGTATTACTAAAAATAACATAGCCTGCTCATATTCTTAAAATAAAAGGCAGGCACGTTGTGGAAATTAGAAGGTAGCCAATAGAACGCTACTCCCTATAAAGCTAAAATAATACAATTTTTTATTAAAAAAATTAATAAGAAGTAAAAATTTCTTGTGAGAAGAAGTAGCATGAGGAAGCGATAGTTTATAGCACAAAGATCTCAGTCTACACGAAAGCCAACAAACAGCAGTACTCCCGCCGGGGCGCCCCTTGTGGGCGCCCGACCGTCTCTATGAAAAGAGTAGTTTTCAATTTGTTTTCGTAAGAGCAGCCGAGACCTTTCTATGAAAGCGTAGGCTTCGGTTTAGTGTTGGTGCTCTTAGCTGATGTCGGGGCGACCACGAGGGCCGCCCTTGCGCTTAGTTGCTTCTAGGTTACGTCGGGGCGACCACAAGGGTCGCCCGTGAGAAGTGTGAAGCGTAAGGAGCTGAGTAGCTAATCCCTATCCGCAGTGGCCACAAAAAAAAGAAGCCCCATTCCGAAGGGATGAGGCTTCTTTCTTAAAATTTATTTCAATGTAAGAGCAACGCTCCCACAAAAGTCATAATTTTGCTCACTGCTCACTGCTCACTGCTCACTGCTCACTGCTCACTGCTCACTGCTCACTGCTCACTGCTCACTGCTCACTGCTCACTGCTCACTGCTCACTGCTCACTGCTCACTGTCTACTGACGAAGTATCTTCAAGCTCTCTTGCTTATTCGCACTAATCACCTTCAAGACCGAAAGCCCCTTAGCAATCTGCTTCTCCGGTACGTTGATCATCGTATAGCCACCTTTCAGTGTCACACGCTTCTCAAACGTCACTTGACCTTGCTGGTTAACCAATGCCAGATACACTTGCTGTGTCACTGGGCTATAGATTTGCATACTATAGTTATCTCCTTTTCCAAGAAGGTTTTTACCGCTATTCACCTCCATCGTACGAACACTAGAAGAAGGATTGATCATCAGGTTATAGTACTCAAACTTCCCATCGATATCCACCTGCTTCAAGCGATAATATACCATACCAGATGGAGCGTTGAAATCTGTAAAGCTATACTCTGTCACAGCTTCGATTTCCCCTTCTCCATATCCATCTACCCTATCCAAAGAATCAAATGATTTTCCATCAATAGAGCGTTGTACGATGAAATAGTCATTATTTTCCTCATAGGTAGTCGCCCATGAAAGGGCTATATTTCCCTCTTTACGGTTGCCATTGAAGTAGGCTAACTCTACGGGGAGGGGGGTGATGGCAGAGCCTGTTAGTGACTTTCCATTTTTTCGAATTTCAAAAGTACATCCACAACCACTGTCTATCGTTATATCACTTGAGCTAGTATTGGTAATAGTAAAAGTAAGTCTATAGTAATAGTTATCTGGATCTGTTGTGTTATTAATTAAAGACCTCGTATCATAAGTCATATCGCTATAGGTTAATGAACCTGATTCTATTGTAGAGTAAGTTCCTGATTCACCGCCTTCTAGTAAATATTCGTACGTGAAACTTGCATTGTCGGAAAAGTTAGAGCTCCATATGATATCTACATTGAAAGGTGCTTTGTCTTGTGGAGATGTTGCTGAAAAATCTATATTAATAGGTCCATCATTGTTGGTACTACCTGAACATGAAACTTCGTCTAAATCTCCTGATTGATATTCAGTGCCTCCGATGTCAATTACTTTAGTTCCTAGACCAGGGTTAGTACAATCTACAATAGCATCACTAGTGGGGCATGAAGAGGAAACGTTGATACTTGAACCTGAAGCAAGAAGTAACTTATTGTCTTTGTCAACACATAAGATTCCAGAATTATCATAATCAATTGTAATTATGACAGTAAACTCACCACCATTCCCATCTGTAGCTGTTTTGAAATCATTTATTAAAGTTATTGTTCCACTTGTGATCTGTATATTTACAACATCACCTGCTTTTAGAGTGCTTGTGGTGGGGCTGAGGTCTGGAATGATAGATGATAGATCCTTTGTGCTTGTACCACTTAATGTAACATTATATGTGGTTGCATGTATCCATGTATTGGAAAGTACAATGTTAATTATAATAAGTACTAACGAGCGTATAAAAGTTCTCATATTTTTAGCTAAATCAAGTGGCAAGGAAGTAGTCATGTTTTATTAGAAGTTATTTCTTCTATCCCTTCAAAAACGATGCAAGTTAAAGAATGTTATATAAATATTTTAAAAAAAATATAGAGAAGGTGCAATAAAAGCTATAAATGATGAAAATGCAGGATGTTAGTATTTTTTAGCGGCTAACGGAGTACTGTTGGCTATGGAAAAAGTAGTTGAGGACAGAGAAAGAAAAGCTAGTCAACGACAGTAGTATCTCAATCTGCACAAAAGCAAGCCAACAGCAGTGCCCCCGCCGGGGCGCCCCTTGTGGGCGCCCGACCGTCTCTATGAAAACGAAAGCTCTCAATTTTTTTTAAAAGGCTGCTGTTAGAGGGTTTGTTGCTAGCTTTTGGTTTACTGCTTTTAGGTTACGTCGGGGCGACCACGAGGGTCGCCCGTGAGAAGTGTGGAGCGCGGGAGCGAGCTGCTTATAGTTACTGTCTTCTCTCCCAGTATCGACTACGTGTTTCTATCCATTTTTTCGGGTTGTTGTGGATGTAACGGGAGATGTTGAAGTACGCCCGTTCATCTCGTATGATGATGTCCCAGTAGTCCCTTTGCCAGAGTCTTTTGTGAAAGGGCTTCCATCCTCTTGATTTTATGCCCTTGATGTACTCGCAGGTGGTGATGGATTTAAAAGCTCCTACAATTTCCCCTAATGCAGATGTATGCTCATTGCTGTAGGTGATCTCTAAAATTGAATGAAAGTGATTGGGCATGACTACGAAGGCATGTAGTCGTATGTTGTCGAAGCGGCTAGTGAGTTTTTTCCATTCTTCTTCGACCATCATGCCGGGATAAGAGAGAGCCATCTGTTTATATCGAACTCTAGCAAAGGGGTGAAAGCGTTTCATATGCTGACAGGAGATGGTGAGAAAGTAGAGGCCTTTCTGTTTGTAATCATGATTTTTCTTGCGAATTGAACGTCGCTTATGAATGAGTGGGTGATAGTACATCGCTGTAGTAGGTATTTGGGTTAATAATGAGGATGCCAGAAGTAGCTGGCAGAACAGCGATGATAAAAAGTCAGAAGATAACTATATGGTCTCGGCCTTCACAAAAGTTAATAAACAGCAGTGCCCTCGCCGGGGCGCCCCTTGTGGGCGCCCGACCGTCTCTATGAAAACGGAAGCTCTCAATTTTTTCTAAAGGCTGCCGTTGGAGGAGGTGTTGCTAGCTTTTGGTTTACTGCTTTTAGGTTACGTCGGGGCGACCACAAGGGTCGCCCGTGAGAAGAGTGGTTCTTAGGCGGTGGTGGTCGCTTCCTGATCTTTTTTCAGGAAGATGAAGAGAAGGGTGCTCAGTCCCATCAGGTAAGGGTAGAACATATAGCCCATGATCTGCAGTGGAGTCACGGCTTGGGAGGCGATCCCCACGGCAATCAGAATCTGTGCTCCATAAGGTAGAATGCCTTGTGCAAAGCAGGAAAAGGTATCCAGAATACTGGCAGACCTTTTAGGGGTGATCTGGAATTTCTGAGCGATATCCTTCGCAATGGGACCTGCAACTATAATGGCAATCGTATTATTGGCCGTACAAGCGCCCACTAAAGAAATCAATACACCTATGCCTAGTTCGGCTCCTTTCTTACTTTTGACACGCTTAAGGATTTGATCAATAATAAAGTTGATTCCTCCATTATGACGGATCATACTAACCATTCCTCCAATGATTAAACACATGACGACTAGCTCAGACATGCCACTGATACCGGTTTGTATGGCAGCTCCGTAGGCTTTCCAGTTAAAGGCTCCAGTATATAGTCCGATAGCCCCTGAGATAAGAATACCTCCAGAGAGTACGATCATCACATGTACACCGGCTACGGCAGCTAATAATACTAGTACATAAGGGAGTACTTTGATCCATTCGTAAGGGTATTCCTCTCCACTAGAAGGGACATTACCGTAGTTCATAACGACGTAAATGATGATGGTTAGGACTGCCGCAGGCATAACGATCTTGAAGTTCTCCTGAAACTTATCACTCATCTTGGCTCCCTGTGTACGGGATGCGGCGATGGTGGTGTCGGAAATCATGGACAGGTTGTCTCCGAACATTGCCCCTCCAATTACTGCGCCTAGCACCATGGGTAAAGGAAGTCCTATTTGCTCTGCTAAGGCAACACCTATGGGTGCTACGGCACTGACGGTTCCCACGGAAGTGCCAATGGAAATAGCAATAAAGCAAGCCACCACAAAAAGGCCGGCGACTAAGATCTCAGCCGGCAATAGCGTAAGTCCAAGGTTGACTGTAGAGGTAATGGCACCCATTTCCCTACCTACCTGTGCGAATGCCCCTGCCAGAATAAAGATCAAGCTCATTTGCATAATATCACCGTGTCCCATACCCTTAGCAAATAACGCGATGCGTTCTGCAAAAGGAGTTTTCCAGTCCAATAAAAGGGAAGATGCTCCCGCCACCAAAAATGCCAGGATAGCCGGAAAGGCATAAAAGTCTCCAGTGATAATAGAAGTGCCTAAATACGTTACCAAAAATACCCCCAAAGGCAGTAGTGCTTTTCCGCTTTTTTTCGGAACAGCCTGTTGTTTCTCGGGCGTTGCAGTTGTTTCGATGCTTGACATCTGTATATCGTTTAGTTTATTCTTTGCTTTGTTAAAGATGCAAAGGTAAGGGTTTCTGCCTTTTACGTTTTCTGAAGGGGCGTTGTATATTCTAACACTGAAAGGAAGAAGGGGGGATTTCTCCTCGTTCAAGGGGTTGTTTTATAGGATTATTCTAGTGAGGCGGGGAATAATAGGGGAATTTGCTGTTAATGAAGGATGAAGGATGAAGGATGAAGGATAAAGGATGAAGGATAAAGGATAAAGGATAAAGGATGAAGGATAAAGGATAAAGGATAAAGGATAAAGGATGAAGGATAAAGGATAAAGGATAAAGGATAAAGGATGAAGGATAAAGGATGAAGGATAAAGGATAAAGGATGAAGGATGAAATAAATATCTCTTATTCTTCTGCTAATGCCTATAAAAGATTTATCGCTTACCGTTTATTGCTCGTCATTATTAAACGATAAGCGATAAACAATAAGCGATAAACAAATATTTCTTGCCTCAACTTAAACCAGCTTGTTCTCTACCAGGTACTCTGCAATTTGCACAGTATTGGTTGCGGCGCCTTTACGAAGGTTGTCGGCAACAATCCACATGTTTAAGGTATTGTCCTGAGATTCGTCTCTTCTCAAACGTCCAACAAATGTTTCATCTCTATTGTGCGCATTCAGTGGCATAGGATAAACATTGTTTTCAGGGTCGTCTTGTACGATAATGCCTGGAGCTTCCTCCAAGATCTTTCTTACCTCAGCCAAGTCGAAATCTTTTTCAAACTCTATGTTTACAGATTCTGAGTGTCCACCCATAGTTGGGATACGTACCGTTGTAGCAGTAACACGGATACTATCGTCTCTCATAATCTTGTTAGTCTCCTTGATCATCTTCATTTCCTCTTTGGTGTAACCATTATCCTGGAATACATCGATGTGAGGAAGTACGTTCAAGTCAATGCGGTGAGGGTAAGCCATTTCTCCTTCTACGCCTTTACGTTCGTTGAATAGCTGGTCTACGGCCGCTTTTCCAGAGCCTGTTACGGACTGGTAAGTAGAAACCACTACACGCTTGATTTTATAAGCTTTGTGCAAAGGAGCCAAGGCTACGACCATCTGTATGGTAGAACAGTTAGGGTTGGCGATAATCTTATCCTCTGTTGTCAATGCGTCAGCATTTACTTCTGGTACGATTAGCTTTTTGGTAGGATCCATTCTCCATGCTGAAGAGTTATCGATCACTGTAGTGCCTGCCTCTGCAAAAAGAGGAGCATATTTTAAAGAGGTTCCTCCACCAGCAGAAAAAATGGCGATATCTGGACGCTGCGCAATAGCATCTTCAGGAGTGACCACCGTATATTCTTTGCCTTGGTAGCTTACTACTTTTCCTGCAGAACGAGGAGAAGCAACCAACAGCAGTTCATCAAATTGAAATTTTCTTTCGGCGATGACACGTAACATTTGCTCGCCTACCAAACCAGTTGCACCAACTAACGCTAACTTCATTGACTTTTTCCTTTATCTATGAGAAATTATTGAACTATTCGACTCAAAAGTAGAAATATAACAACAAATACCCTATATATTTGAGTATTTTATAATGTAAATAAAACACTAATTGTGACTAATAATACTCCGTGTATTATTTAAAACATGCTTATGGTTACTTGTTGTAAATTATCAACTCAATTAATAGAGATGATATATACTTTCGATATATGGAGACGCCTTACGAGCGAATTACTTGTACAGGCAAGATTAATAGTGCCCCTACTATTTTTTCTAATACCGATTATTGGAAGAGGACAAACTCAAGTTCCTCACATAGGAGCAAACCTCAATTATAGTTATTTCCTATGGAATGAAAATACATCACACCTCTCGAATTTAAGAGCTAAGGGAGTGGAAATGTCCTATCTCAAGCAAACAAATGGCCAAAAACCATGGCAGGTGGCTAACCATTATCCGTTATGGGGGATATCATTTCATTTTTTGGATTTTGGTTCAGTCGTGGAGTCACTGTATTCTTTTTCTTTGGATTATAAGCAGCCCATTTGGAGGAGTAAGCGGTTGGAGTACTACTTTCCTTTGGGTCTGGGAGCTGCTTATACCCCGAAGCATTATGATGTACAGCACAATCCATTGAACAATGCGATTGGTCAGTCTTTTTCATTTTTGTTGTATACAGGCATACAGCAATACTTAAGAATAGCTCCTGGTTGGAAATTGGAGGGGAGTATTAAAATATTACACTACTCCAATGGATCATTAGCTCAGCCCAATGATGGTATTAATACGTTGACCTTACAAGGAGGTGTTGTGTATGCTCCTTCCCAGACGTTACCGCAAGCAAAGCCTTATCCTGTGTATCATAAAAAATGGCAATGGTTAGTCGCTTCTGAAATAGGGTGGAAGTCCTATGAGGTAAACAGTGGACGCTATCCTTTTTATAATTTGTCCGTATTGGCTCGAAAGCCTTTTTCATTTAGTAATCAATGGGTGATAGGAACAGAATGGAGTTATAGCCCAGCACTTAGGGAAGAAATTCAATTTATCAACCGAATGAATGAGACGAGCATACCGGAGCAACAAAGTCTTTTGGCGATGCTTTCTGGGGTAGAGTTTGGTTTAGGGAGGGTGTCGATACCATTATTGATTGGTGCTCATGTCTACAAACCGAAAGGGATGGGGATTCCCTTAGTATTTCAAAAAGTGGGGATACGTTATCGTATTACGGATCAATGGATGGGGAGTCTGTTGCTGAAGACCTTTACAGGCAGATCCGATGGGGTTGGTTGGGGAGTTGCTTATCGAATGAGGTAGGGGCGACCACAATGCTGTCAATTTAAGCTGAAAGTAAAAAGGTAGAAACTGGTCGTAGGGTCGACCACGTCATGTAATGATACGACCTGAAGCGGGTTTGCACCACGCTTTCTACATGCACTATTTCCTTAAGTTAACAGCATTGGGGGCGACCACAAGGGGCGCCCCTGCTATCTACGGATTAATCAATTTTATGGTCTGTTGCTTATTGGCCGTAATAATCTTTAGGATAGATAACCCTTTGCTAAATTGCTGCTCAGGAACTAGTATACGGGTATATCCTCCCTTAATGCTTATTCGACGTTCATAGGTAACTTGTCCTTGTTGGTTGACTAAGACCATATATACTTGTTGGGTAACAGGACTATACATTTGAAGCTGTAGATCTCCTCCTTTATGTGGGTTCCCAGAGTAGTTTTCTACACTAATACTTCTTTGACTGCTCGATGGATTAATGACTAAGTTGTAGTACTCAAACTTTCCATCAATATCGACCTGCTTTAATCTATAGTAGATCAAACCTTGAGGAGCTTTTTCGTCTGTATAGGTATACTCAGTGATTTCTTCATACTCACCTTTCCCAAGTCCTTCAATTTGAGCGATTTCCTGAAAGTTTTTTCCGTCTATGGAACGTTGCACCTCGAAGTAGTCATTATTTTCTTCGTAAGTGGTGGCCCATTGTAGTACTACATTGCCATTATCTCTATTTCCAGAGAAATAAGCGAGTTCTACCGGTAATGCCGTGATGGCGAGCCCCCCTAAACCGGTTCCACTAGAAATGGTATATTGGCAAGAGCATACATCAGTATCCGTAATGTCTCCTCCAGTATAGGTTACAGTGGTAGAAATTTTGTAGTAGTGATTATAAATGTCTGTGATTTTGCTGCCATCAGTATCTGTGAAAGTGACTCCTCCAGAGGAGATAGATGGAGATCCTGTATATGCATTGTAAGTTGAAGCAGAAACATTATCTCCTCCTGAAATAGAGACTGAAGTTGCAGTTAGACCACTGTCATCAGTAAAAAAGGTTTCCCAATCAAAAGTAACAACGTGAGGAAGTACTTCATCATCTAGAGTGGCAGAAAAAGATTTTATGTAATTGCTATAGTTTCCAAGGCCATTGATATCAATATATCCAGCACAAATAATATCTTCCAGACTCTCTCCGGAAGGAATAACAACATTCTCCCCGAAACCTTCAATAGCAATAGCGATAGCTTCTTCACTGCTTTTTCCTTCACCTAATGCTTGTAAGTATCTAAAAATAATGGTGAACCAATCTCCTAGTCCAAGATTTCCTCCATTCCATTCAAAACGAGAAAAACTAATACTACCTGTTCCGATAAGGCTATTTGGATTGGGACAAGCATTCTCTAACCTTTCGATGGTAATGCTTGAGCCGTTAGTAAGAATTAGTTCATTTCCATTCAGGTCAAGACTTCCTTCTGGGTAAACAATAATATTGGAACCATCTAAAGAAGAAAAATCAGTACCATTATCCACAACGAGAGGTCCCATTACTCTAATATCTGGATTTCTACACTCTTCAGTGGTTATTGCATCCCGAATTTCTGAAGAACTCGCACCTGCACTGCCTACAGTAATATCACATCCGATTTGAGTAACTTGTCCATAACCTACGTTATGGTTTAGTAGATTGATAGAGACCATTAAAATCATTATAAAAGAGGATTTCAATAGAGAATATCTGATTACACAATAAACAATATTGTCGTTAGAAATTGATTGAGTGATCATATGCTTGGTTATAGTTTATTTGCGAGTTCAAAAAGACTTCTGATAGGCATCGAGGAGTCATAAAAAATGTACACTAGTAGTGTTCCTAAATAGGTGGTCTTGCTTCAGGAGGTATGCGTATTAGTTATCCCCTATTTTTTATTAGCAGGTGAGAAAAAGCAAAAATCTTTCAGGAAATCTATGATGTACTTTTTTGTAGGAAGTAATTCAATAACTGTACCTTTTTCATTCTAATACTTAGAAATAATAGGATTGTTTTAATAAAGTGTATTCTCTAGTTGAGGGAAGAAACATTCAATAACATAGTGCGTTATACTCTGAATGGGGTGATTCTTTTTGAGTGAAATCTCTTCAAGTGGGCTTATGTAAGTTTTTTTTGAGTTTGTTATTTTTTTTGAATGGAGAAAAATGAAAGAGCAGGTTTCTTAAAAAATACACTTGTATAGAACACAGTGTTAGGGGAGTGGTTCAAAAAGTATTCCAAACTAAAAAGAGATAGTCTACGAGAATTGTTAGGGTAAAGGAAGAAGGATGAAGGATTGTATATTTTATGCTAACACGTTACCTTCCTTCTTCCTTCTCCCGTTACTCACTCCATCTTTCTGGTTCTATCATAATTACTTGTTCCTTATCGACCATTACCGCTCCGGCAGGGTCTCCTTTTCGCTTGCGAACAAATTTCTTGGGCGTATAAATGACTGGGCAGAGACTATCTGTCTTTCGCTGGGAATAGTAAGCAGCCAAAGAAGCAGCCTTCTCAATCACTGGTAGAGGGAAGTTTTTTCCTGCTTGATATTTAATCACCACATGAGAGCCACTGACATCCCGGGCATGTAACCATAGGTCATTGTTCTTGGCATACTTCTGGGTAAGCAGGTCATTATTGGCAGCGCTTTTTCCCACCAAAATATCGAATCCCATAAAATGGAAATTACGGAATAGGTCTTCATTCTGCTGCTCTCTCAGTTTAAGAATACCTTCTGCCTTGGCATACTTTTTCAGCTCCTTGACATTATTTAGCTCCTGTAAGATCTCTATATGCTTTTTTAGGGTTGCTAGCTCTTGTTCTTTATGTTTGATATTCTCCGTAAGTCGCTCGATCTCTATTTTCTGGTTCTTGGCCTTTCGGTAATAGTTTTCAGCATTTTTCTGAGGTGTCAAGGTTTCATTTAACCTGATCTTGATATCCTTTTCCTGATAAAAATCGAACAGTGTGACTTTTTTACTTCTGCCAGGAATTTGATGTAGGTTAGCCATAATGATATTGGCAATTTCCTCATGTCGGCTATGATGTTCCAGCTCTTCCAGTTTCTGTAGATTCTTCAGAACATAATTCTCCCCTTGTGTGATTTTCTTACGCAGCATTTTAAGCAAGGGCTGTTTTTCTTGTTGCAAGAAGAAGTCTCGGCTATATTCATAGAAAAACTCATTGGCGGCTTCTATGGGATTGTTGAGCGTCTTCAAAACATTGCCAGCTTCAAAGAGAATAAACTGTGTGACTTCTTGCCACTCGGTAATATGGTAAGAAGGGGCTTCCAGTTGCTGTATAAGCTTTTCTACAAGTTGCCATTGCTCTGTTGGAGTACTGTCGTCAAATCCTTGCTCTTTGAGGTATCCTTTAGCTTCTTTTCCTAATGTTGGGTAGCACTTTCCCAAACCTTCCGCTAAGAACTGTTCTTTGGTTTGTACCAAAGGACGGTTTAAAGTAGCGGTATTTAGTTGTAAGTCTTCCTGATGTCGGTTTTGGAATAGCGCAATAGCTTGTTGCTTTTTAGTGAGGATAATATTGGAACGGTTTCCGTACATCTTAAAAACAAGTTGATAACCCTGCTCCATATCGATACTGAAAGCACGTTCATTTAAGTACTGGGTAGTTCCAAGTACTTTTACTCCAAGAACTTCCTTGAATAGTTCGACACTATTTCTTTTGCTGCGGTGAAAGTCTTTTGGGAATGTCAGTAGATTAACATTGGGAATTAGGGCTGCTCGTATCCAGAACTCTCTCTTGTCATCACAGAAACCCAATATGAGTTCATCTTTGTTTTGACTGAAACAAGTAGCCAGTTCGAGTCCTTGAACTGCAGGTGCTAGTGCAGCACTTAGTTGTCTTAAAAAGTAGTAATTATTAAACACGGGCAGTAGTGGTTGATTTGTTGTATGAATACTTGCTTGTGAGTAAATCAGATTCAAACTTATTGTATATGCGGATAATTTCCTTATAAATTAAAGGATAATCAACAAACAATAAACTCAACTAAACAATATGAACGAACGAAGTTCAATTAAACAATATGAACAACACGATATGAATAATAAGAAAGAACTAAGCCTAGCCGTATTAATAGATGCAGATAATGTGCCCTATAAGAACGTAAAGGGAATGATGGATGAGATGGCCAAGTTTGGTAATCCCACAATTAAAAGAATATACGGAGATTGGACTAAGCCTACCGTAGCAGGATGGAAGTCTGTATTGTTGGAGCACGCCATTACCCCTGTACAGCAATATAGTTATACCACTGGCAAGAATGCCACGGATTCTGCGATGATCATTGATGCAATGGATATTTTACACAGTGGTAAGGTAGATGGTTTTTGCTTAGTGTCCAGTGATAGCGATTTTACCCGATTGGCGACACGATTAAGAGAGTCGAGCATGTTTGTGTTAGGGCTAGGTGAGAAGAAAACGCCTCGCCCCTTTATCGTGGCTTGTGATAAATTTATCTATATAGAGATTCTAGATGCACATGAGGAAGAGGAGCAAGAGCCTGCAAAAACAAGTAGTAGTAACAAGAAAACTACTACACGTCGCCGACGCTCTGGTTTGGACAAGATAGATCATCGCCTGATTCAACTTTTCCGAACAACGATTAATGACTTGGGAGATGATGAAGGATGGGCTTTCTTAGGGCAAGTAGGAGAGCTAATTCTTAAGAAACGTCCTGACTTTGACCCAAGAAACTATGGGTTCAATAAGCTGACGGATATGCTGGAATCTATGACGAAGGTATTTGAAGTAGAAAGGAGAGATTCTGGTAAAGGGGCCAGAGGAAGCAAGCAGATTTATGTCAGAGTGAAATAACAATGGGCAGTGAACAGTGGGCAAATTAATTTTCAATGATCAATTTTCAATTTTTAATTAAAATGAATTACCCAAAAGGCTACTGAATTACTTCTAGAGTGTATTAATTATTGAAAATTGATAATTAATCATTGAAAATTAAAAAAAGCTATAGCATACCACTGACCTATGTTAAGAGCTCAGAGTCTTTTGCTTATACGAAACTAACCGTGATAAAGTCTAATGTTTATTTTATTAAATATGTTATTATTATTAACTTTTAATAGTTTAAATATTTGTCAATAAGATTCTATTGCTTATATTTGTGACATGCACTAATGAATGTTGGCTAGTTAGAGGCGTCTTATGTTTGTGAGATGTCTCTTTTTTTTGATGAAGGATGGGCGCCCCTTGTGGTCGCCCCGACGAAGGATATTTAATTTTGCTCCCTGCCTCCGTTCTGTTTAAGAAAGTTAAAAAGGGACATACAATAGCTGTCCTTTCTCTTTTTTTCGTATATATTCGAAATGGTTTTAAGCTAAGATTATAACATAGCATAATATAAAATGAGTTTTTTTAGTAAGAAGAGAGAGAAAAAGAAAAAAGGGGTGTTGAGAGAATGGTGGGATGCGATTGTTTTTGCTGTCATTGCTGCCACCTTGATTCGATGGGCATTTTTTGAGGCCTACACTATTCCGTCAGCGTCTATGGAGAAGAGTTTGTTGGTGGGAGACTTTTTGTTTGTGAGCAAGGTGCATTATGGACCTAGAACACCTCAGACACCTTTACAGGTCCCATTGACACATCAGACCATTTGGGGAACGGATATTCCATCTTACTTGGATTGGATTCAGTTGCCGCAATATAGATTGCCAGGGATTTCAGAAGTAAAAAGAGGAGATGTAGTAGTATTCAACACGCCAGATCCTACAAATACCTATGGCGATCACCCTGCAGATCTTAAGCTAAACTATATCAAGCGCTGTGTGGGAATAGCTGGAGATACCTTGCAAATTATTGATCAATTGGTACATATTAATGGAGAAGCGGGAGAGCAACCAGAGGACCTTCAGGTAAGGTATCAGATTGAGTCTACGCAGCGTTTCTCTAATATGTTTATGGATGACAATAACCTGTATACTTATTTTACTTCCCCTAATAACACCTATGCTTACCAGCAATATCTGACGCCAAGGGTGAGTAATGACGGGAAATATATTTACCAGGTGTCTGTGACAGAAGATCAGGCTGCTCAATTGGCTAAATATGATTTTATTACAGCGGTTGAAAAAGTAGATTTGGCATCTAACCCACTATCTAAGAGTGGTATTTTTGCAAACTCTACAGGATACCATGATTGGAGTATTGACAATTTTGGTCCACTGTATATTCCTAAAAAAGGAGATAAGATTGAGTTGACAGAAGCGACTATTCCATTGTATAGAACGATCATTGAGCAATATGAAGGAAATAGTGGGGTAATGTTCAATAATGGTAAATTATTCCAGGGAGGAGAGGAACTCACAGAGTATACCTTCAAGCAGAACTATTACTTTATGATGGGAGATAATCGCCATAACTCTGAAGATTCTCGTTATTGGGGCTTTGTCCCTGAGGACCGTATTATTGGTAAAGCGATGATGATCTGGATGTCTAAAGGAAATATTGATGGTATCCGTTGGGACCGCTTATTTGATTTAGTTGACTAAGGCCGATCGTCTAATACATATTATGAACAAAAAAACCTTCGATGATGAATCGAAGGTTTTTTTGTTCATAATAGTCAGTTGAACCGTTGAATTAAGCTTTGCGCCATTACATGGCGTCTTGATTTGAGTTGAATTGTTTATTGAGATCAGCAAACAACTCAACTCGAATCAACGATTCAACAAGTAGCGTAAGCTACCTCAACGATTCAACTAAATATATAGCTTCTTAGCCTCCTCCAGCAGTTTTGCTTTATCAATAGGCACTACTCCTAAGTGTTCACAAACCAGTCCACCGCCCAGGTTAGAAAGGGCTGCAATTTGAGGCAGCGGAATGCCTTTAGCCAGACAAAGGGACGCGATACTGATCACAGTGTCACCAGCGCCAGATACATCGGCAATCTCTCTTTTATGAGCAGGGATGTGCCAATCTTCTTTGAAGTCGGTAATGAATACACCATGTTCGGAAAGGGTGATGAGGAGGTGGTCAACTTTCATTTGATGCTGCAGTAATCGACTACCCTTGTGAACGATTTCTAATACGCTTCCTTCCATGTCTACTTGTAGGCCCTCTTTCATTTCTTTTAAATTAGGCTTAAACAAGGTAGCACCTTCGTAATGCATGAAGTTCCTTTTCTTAGGGTCTACCGTAGAAGGTATACCAAGTTGGTTGGCTACTTGGAGGATGGCTTGTATATTTTCCTGTGTCAGTACCCCCTTGTCATAATCTTCAAAGATCACGACATCGGCTTCTTGCAGTAATTCCTGTACCCTACGGACTAACGCATGGCTTTCACTTTCTGAAATAGGGTGAGTATCTTCTGAGTCAATGCGTACAATTTGCTGGGAACCGGCCAGGATACGATGCTTTACAGTTGTCTTTCGGTCTTTGCTCCTGATTAGCCCGTGTGTAGGAACTTCCATTTCTTGTAACAGGCCTTCAAGGGTATGGGCTTCCTCATCATCACCAATTACACTACAAAGAATGGGGGTAGCCCCTAACGCAGCTATATTTCTGGCAACGTTTGCAGCTCCTCCAAGTCTGCTTTCTCGTTGCTGTACATCTACGACAGGAACAGGCGCTTCTGGTGAGATGCGTGAGACCTTTCCCCAAACGTAGGAGTCAATCATTACGTCACCGATAATAAGTACTTTTAGCTGATTAAAAGAGTCGAATAATTTTTCCAAAATAAGGTAAAAGGTAAAAGGTAAAAGGTAAGGGCGACCCTTGTGGTCGCCCCTAAATATCAGGGCGAAATTTATTGCGCCCACAAAGATAAAAGAAAAGATTATATCAAACCTATGACCTTTTACTGATTACGTTTTTCCAATAAAGACAAGGCTTTTTCGATTCGGTCACAAGCTTCTCTTAGCTCTTCATCAGAAGCAGCGAAGGAGATACGAATACAGTTCGGTGAACCAAAGGCACTTCCGGCTACAGTAGAGACATGGACTTCTTGCAGGAAGTACATTGCCAAATCATCGGAATTGTTGATGGTATAGTCTTTATAAGAGGTACCAAAGTAAGCACTGATATCTGGGAAGATATAAAAGGCACCCGTCGGAAGGTTGGTTTTCACTCCCTCGATTTGGTCTAGTCTTTCTTTTACTAACCCTCTTCTTCTTTGGTAAGCTTCCTTCATAGTGAGAGCACTATCCATAGGTCCATTGATCGCGGCAATACCCGCACGCTGTGCGATAGAGCAAGTTCCTGAGGTAAACTGCCCTTGCATTTTATTACAAGCCTTCGCGATATGCATAGGCGCTGCCATATACCCCAATCTCCATCCAGTCATCGCATAACCCTTAGAGAAGCCGTTGATGATGATTGTACGTTCTTTCATGTAATCAATGGCAGCCATGCTATGGTGAGCTCCTTCGAAGTTGATGAATTCGTAAATTTCATCAGAGATCACATAAATATCCTCTCTTTCTTTCAGCACTTCAGCCAGTGCTTGAAGTTCTGCCGCATTGTATACCGCTCCGGTAGGATTACAAGGGGAAGAGTAGAGTATAGCCTTGGTTTTTGGCGTAATCGCATTCGCTAATTGTTCTGCAGTTACCTTAAAGTCATTATCCAATGTACCTTCAACAAGGACAGGAGTGCCTTCAGCAAGTTTTACTTGCTCAATATAAGTAACCCAATAAGGAGTGAATATAATAACCTCGTCGTCTTTATTGATAATGCTCAATAGTGCATTGGCAATAGATTGCTTGGCACCCGTAGAGACCACAATTTGCGCTGGGTCATAAGAAAGGTGGTTATCCCTTTTTAATTTATCGGCAATTCCCTGACGAAGCTCAGGATAGCCCGGTACGGGAGGGTATTTAAAGTACTGTCCTGATTGTATAGCTTCAACAGCAGCATCTTGTATATGTTTTGGAGTAGAGAAATCAGGCTCTCCCAGGTTTAGCTTGATCACGTGGTGTCCTTCATCCTGAAGCTCACGGGCCTTAACAGCCATTACAATAGTCGCAGACTCTTCCAAGCGATTGATTCTTTCCGAGAGTCCTTGAGGGTTTAATCCTTCCTTCATAAAAAAACGATCCTTTGTTTGTTGGTTTATAGATGGAGTAAGGTTACAAAAAAAACAAAAAACTTACCCCTAAAAATTAATAAATAATGCAGAGCTACAGAAAAGGTGTTGATTCGTTGAATTTCTCCTTCAGAGAGTTGAATTCAATCAACAATTCAACTCGAATCAACTCACCAAAGGTGAAATTCAACAAATCAACGATTCAACATCTATAAGACAGGGAGTTCTTCAGGGATGGTTTGTACCCCACACTCTCCTTCTTCTATAACGAGAACAATATGCTGTTGCTTTCGGTGAATCTTTCCTTTGAAATCATATTGCTGATCACAATGTGTAAGACTGAATAGGTAGCTTTTTTGGGGGAGGGAAGTTTTGATAATGCCATCACCTTGATAGCTTTTAAGAAGCTCACCATCTTCGTTGAAGATGTCTAGTGTTGCAGGGAGTGGTTTTTGTGTTTTGCTTAAAATCTCAACGGTAACCTGGGCTGTTGTATTTTCTGTAATAGGAGAAAGGCTCCATAAGCCAGCCAATAGCAAAGGTAGGAGGTATGGGTACATGGTGGTAGTAGGGGTTAGGGTAAACTATTAGGTTGTCATAAATAATACATTAATGTTTTTACATATACAATTATTTAACTTTTCGACTCAGGGAATAAAAAAAGGTCTTCAGGAAAAATTCCCGAAGACCTAATTCTTTTATACGTACTATTTTAATTCATTTTACATCTCGTTAAGCGGTTGCTTGATGGAATATCCATACACTACTTCTTGCTTAAAACCATCTTGGTTCCCAAGGGCTTGTAGTGTTCTGAGCTCATCCACAATAGGAGCCACTAGATACAGTACCTTCAAGGACAATTGTTCATAATTTTTGTTGGTGGCATAGCCTCCTTTGACGATCGCCTTGATCTGTTTTCGAGGGTCTATGGAATTAAATAAACCTTGGGAGCGGTATGTTGGATAGTTGGCAAGAACTTTGCAATAATCCTCAATAGCGTTTTGAAGGTTTTCATATACCCTGTAACGACGGTAGCGCTTTTCACCATTATCATAAACCAGCTTACTGTTTTCCTTGGAAAGGGACATGATATTAAAGATTCGGAAGTCTTCTCTCAATGTCCACCCTTGTTCTACAATTGCTTGGGTAATGGCTACTTTTGTGTTGATACCATATTTCTGACAAACGGGGTCAAAAGCATAAAAAAGCTTTGTGACGTACTCCTTCTGAGTAGTGTTTAGTCGGATAGATGGTCTCTCGGATTCTGGTAACAACGGGTCACCAGAGTTGGCAAATGATTGATTGATGATCAACAAACCCCACAACACAGTTAGTGCGCAGATCAGTCTATTCATCGAAGAAACATTTTGGTAAATGATCTAAAGCTAATAATTGGCTTTAGTGCTGATTTTCAGCGGCTAAATTCTAATGATTTAATCTTAATTGGAACTCAAAGGTAGAATAAAAAATCAAACTACAAAACCCATTTTATAGGGATAAATGAAGAAAAATAAGGGTTTTTAGATGATTTTATTGTACTATTTAAATATGGCGGAATTTTATAGGGTTATATAAAGTGTCGTTTGTACATTTTATAGCGTATATACTGTTATGAGCTGAAGAATATAGTAGGATATTTTAAAATATTATATGGTATTTTACTCAGTTGTGAAAGTTTGTTTGGAACTTGTGAGTATTCCCTGCTTTATTGACTAGTGAATCCACACTTGTTGAAATTTTTAAATACTGTGAGAGAGGGCTTTATCAACAGATAACATATTACACCCTGATTAAAAGTGTCTTTTTAGTCCATAAAAAAAACACATCATTAACGTTGAAGTAACGAATGATGTGCTTGTGTATATCTTATACCTCTGTATTTAAGAGATATAACCTGTTTGTTAACAAATATTTAATCTTAAAGGGAACTTTTGAATAAAAACCAAAAGCTAAACCTTTCCTAAACTTTTCTTATTGACCCAAATCTTCAGGGCATCCAGCACTTCCTGAAGGGAGTAATAGACACCTGCCTGTATTTCCCTCACGCCATTACTAGCTGTTACTTCATAGGTGTCTTCTGATGTAAGGAATGAAATGTATAGCGTAAGGTATTCTCCTTCTACGGCCAGTTCAATAAAACCATCTGTTTTATTTCCATTACTGTAAAGATGTGTACGATTATCCTCTGATAGACGATATTCTATTTGTTGCTTTAAGTTACTCAATTGGTTCTGCTGATAACTGGCAGAGGTATTCATCTCATGATAAATATCCATCAGTTTCCCAGCAATCTCCTCAGGGTCGCTACTTTGAGCGAAAATGGCATAGTAATGATGTAGCGATAGAATATATTCTTTCTGCTTCAGGTCATATTGAATATTCAATTTATGCGCCCAGGGTGTGATACACTCCAGGTACATAGGTGCTGGGATGACATCAGCCAGATCAAAAGTCTGGTGCCATACATGATAGAAAAACTGTTCATTATGTACCAGATGGAGTTGTCTTAAGACAGAACGGTCAAGTAACTGTAAAACTGCTGTAAGCTTACTGCGGATGATATGGTTTGCCGCTTTGGTGGGATCAAAGTAGTTCATTGACTCCCAATTTCCTTCCCAATTGAAAAACTCCAGGTTGCTTAGGCGTTTTTTATAGTCAAAAACAGAAGGTTGGTCCAGCACATACCCAGGGTAGTAATATTCCTTGTTTAAGGAAAGGGCATATTCAACCTCTCTCAGCATCGTCGTAATACCAATGCTTTGTGGCTCGTAAGCAGGGTTAAAGATGGCAAGAATACTACAAATACTTTTTTCACCTACATCAAAGAAACTTACCCCTGCTAGTGTATCTCCATCATATAATGAAAGCTCCCAAGTTTCAAAGGGAGTCATATTACTACTTTCCTCTATAAAATAACTTTTGAGGGTTTTAGGTGAGTTCTTGGACTTGAAACGCATGCGGTGCGTTTGGTACATTTCCTCTTTTTCTTCTGTAAAAGTAATGGGTTGGATTACCTGTGTGAGGAAACTATTTCGCCTAAGAAGTTTACGTTGACTTCTGGAAAATGAAAATCCATTCAATTGAGCCCTTAGAGGCACGACAGAGTAGATTTGTTCCCGAAAGTGAATCATCTCATATCTAGACATGAGACTTCCATCTCGGAACCAGCCATTTTCCAAATAGTCATCCAAGGCCTTCCCATTACATACTTCTGGCATATCAAACTCGAAAATCATACTCTGGATACTCATGGTTGTTTGTTGCTTGGAAAATAAGACTGATAACTTTCTAGTAGACTGAACGCCAAGCAAACTTATAGTTAAGTGTTACTTTTAAGGGGTTTAAGGAAGAAGGATAAAGGATTACTATCCATAGGTTCCTATTCCTTCCTCCATTTGGAAGTAGTACTTAGCTATAAGTTTACTTAATAATCAATCCATTAATATAGACTCCTTCTCAAAGGAGGTGTAACGTGCTTAGCAGGGTAAATCGTCTGCTTCTTTTTTAATATTACTGTATTTTTTTTCATTATTCGAAAAAAAACAGAATTTTACATGGTTGCTTTGCCTGACCTTGGTCAAGGTGCCTTTCACACTGTATCAGCACATGTTTTTTATGACTTGCCCCGTTACAGCTGACATAGAGGTGTCTACCGAAGTATTATAGAAGGAAATCGTTCAGGAACGTCCTTACTATAGATATTGGCAAGATGCCATAATTTACAACAATAATCACAATTATGATACATAGGCCTGTGTAAAGGGCTGTATTTTGGGTTAATTTAAATAGTAGAGAATTTTTAAACTTCAATAACAGGTGAACTTACAGAGCAAGAAAATAGGAGTGATAGGAGGAAGCCAGGGACTGGGAAGCTGGTTTGTAACGTATTTTCGGTCGAGACAGGTAGAGGTTACGTTTACTTCTACGGATGAGTATTCCGAGATGGCCTCCAATAAGGAATTGGTAGAATATGCGGATATCATTCTGTTGGCTGTGCCTATTTCCTCTATGGTGCCTGTATTAACAGAAATCTACCCTTTGCTTCATGGAAAGGTATTGATAGAGATTTGTAGTGTGAAAAAATTCTTGATTGAGCATTACGAGCAGTTAAGACAACAATACCCAGCAGTGGAGTTAGGATTCTGTTCTATACACCCTATGTTTGGCCCAAGAATACATTCGCTGACGGGACAAGTGGTATTGTTCAATCATCAGGAAAATCTAGAAGCCAATACCCTATTGGGATTGAAGGATCTACTACAAGCCGATGGCGCAGAGTTGTATGAGATTCCTTATGTAGAGCATGACAAGATGATGGGTATTGTACAAGGGTTGAATCACTTTAATGTATTTGTCAGTGCGAGAACTTTGGCACGTTTTGAGGGAGATTTTGAGGATATCAAAAAAGTAGCCTCGCCTCCTTACCGTATCTTTATCGTTTTCTTTACCCGTTACGTACTTCAGAACCCTTTGCTGTATGCGGATATTCAAATGAATAATGAATATGTGTTTGAGGTCGTAAGAATTTTTAGGGATGAGATGAATCGCTTGTTTGATATTATACAAACACGGGATAGACAAGGTTTTGTTAATTATATAGAGGAAATGCAACCGTACTTCCAGCAGAATGAGCAAGACCGAGAGGTATCTACTCATTTGATTGAACAGCTTGGTGTGTATTTGGAGAAATTAAATTAAAAAGTAAAAGGTAAAAAGTAAGAGGTATAAGGTAATAGTATTGGAATACCTCTTACCTTATACCTTTTACTTTTTCCCTTATTTACTTAAACTTTTTTGATAACAAACAGATTATATAGTAATTGCGAACCTTGTAATTAAGAGAGGAAGGAAAATATATTATGGAACAAGCAGCATACAAGAAAGCTTTACAATATATAGAACAAGGGAACTATACCTTGGCCATTAAGGAGTTTGATAAGTCACTAGAGGCTTCTCCTCATCATTTTGAAGCATATTATAACCGCTCAGCGGCTAAATATAAAGTACAGGATCTTGCGGGAGCATTACAGGATATCGATAAGGCATTGGAGTTAGTACCTGATAATGCGGATGCCTGGTCGCATCGTGGTATTGTACAACATATGTCTGGTAATAGTCAGGCGGCCATCAAGGATTTTGATAAGGCACAGCAACTAGAGCCTGAGAATGCTTACAGATATTCTAGTAGAGCCTTTATTAAGGCTGCCATGAAGGATGTAAAAGGAGCCGTTGCAGATTATGAGCAAGCGCTTAAGTTAGATCCAGAGGATGCCATCGCACACAATAACCTAGGCTTGTTGGAAGAACAGGCAGGGAAGATTGAAGCCGCTAAGAAACGTTTCCAGAAAGCAGATGATTTAGCCGGCATTCAGCATAAGGATCAGGAGTTTGAACGTCCGGATATGGATGAGTTGATCAAGGAATGGAAGAAGGAGCAAGCTGAGGCAGAGGCTGCTTCTACCCCAGCAGCAGACCAAACGGTTGCCCATACCATTAAGACGGAAGCTGTGGCGATTCGCCCCAAGCATTACTGGCAAATTATCAAGGGAGTGTTTTCTCAAAAAGAGCTGTGGAGTGAGTTTGTGGGGTTTGTCAAAAATGGCTTTCAATTGAAGGAAGAAGATAAGATTGAAAAATAACTGATTGTTCATGATGTTTAATTGAGCTTCGCTCGTTCATGATGTTTAGTTGTTGTGTTTCAAAAATCCATGAAATGGATTTTAATTGTCTCAACTAAACACTATGAACGAGCGAAGCTCAATTAAACATTATGAACAAAAAATAGACCTCTCAATGAACCTTCATTGGGAGGTTTTTTTTATACCTATATGGCGCAGTCATATTTAGACTAACTTAATAAGATTCATTATCTTTGCAGGTACGTTATTTTGCAAACAAGTGTACGTACCGATACTCCACATAATTATGTTGGAGACTTATACTCAAAACCATATGCAAAAAGGGATGTCAGATAAAAATAAAGAGCAAGAGGAGCTATCCCAAGAGGGTAACACTCAGGATTATAACACACCAGTACAAGACCAGAAAGAGGAGACGCCTTTGGTCGCCAAAGAAGAAGGGGAGGGCAAGGAACTTGACTTTTATCTGGAGGAAGAGATGGACACAGAGGGGGAAAAGCTGGTCGATGAGCAAGAGGAGGCGTTGCACCCCAAAAAGGAGGATAAGAAATTCGATGAAATGCGTTTGGAGGTAGACATGGGACAGTCTATGCTGCGTATTGATAAGTATTTGTCCCTTAAGATTCCAAACCTTTCCAGAAGTCGAATTCAGAGTGGCATTCGAAATGGAGATGTTATTGTTAATGGCCTTCCTGTAAAAACAAACTATAAGGTAAAGGGTGGTGATGTAGTCATGGTGATTATGCCACCAGAGAAAGGAGTAACAGAAATTGTTCCTCAGGATATACCTATTCGTATTGTTCATGAAGATGATCAAATCATTATTGTGAATAAGGAAGCTGGAATGGTGGTGCATCCGGGACATAATAACTGGAGTGGTACTTTAGTAAATGCATTGATGCACCATGTGAAGCACTTGCCTACCGCTTTTAATGCAGAAGACAAGCCGGGATTGGTACACCGTATTGATAAGGATACCTCTGGACTGTTGGTGACTGTAAAGACGGAGCAAGCCATGAACCATTTGGCTAAGCAGTTCTTCCACCATACTATTGAGCGTACCTATTATGCGTTGGTATGGGGAGAGCCGGAAGAAGATCAAGGAACGATTGATAACTATATCGGTAGAAGCCAGAATGATCGCAGGGTCAGTGTCGTTTACCCTAACGAAGATTATGGGAAGAGAGCGATCACACATTACAAGGTGCTGAAACGTATGCGATATGTCTCTTTGGTGCAGTGTAACCTGGAAACAGGAAGAACACACCAGATCAGGGTGCATATGAAACACTTGGGGCACCCACTGTTTGGAGATGTGATGTATGGTGGAAATAAGATCTTAAAAGGGACTCGTACGTCCAAGTATAAGCAGTTTGTAGAGAACTGTTTATTGCTGTTGCCAAGACAAGGATTACATGCCAAGTCATTAGGGTTTGAGCACCCTACAACCGGGGAGTGGATGCAGTTTGATTCCGACTTACCGGAGGATATGGTAAAGGTGATCGAGAAGTGGGAGAAGTACGTGAAATATGTATAGTAAGAACTAAGGATAGGCTGTTGATTCTGAGGAGTCAACAGCTCTTTTTTATCCCTAAAAAATATTTTCCTGATTAGTGTAGGAGTTACATTTATATACTTCTTTGATTATCAGGAGCCCTTTGGGGGAAGATGTCAATAAAAAGCTTATTCTGTGCGAAATGTTAACTTTAAAATTGACATTTATCATGTTTTTTGTGCTGTAATGGGGTTTATATTGTCGCAAAGTTCGTTTCAAACCAAATAATTTTATATAAATAATGAGTTTTATTCAAAACATCCACGCAAGACAAATCCTTGATTCAAGAGGTAACCCAACTGTAGAAGTAGAAGTATGGACTGAAGGCGGTAAGATTGGCCGTGCAGCAGTTCCTTCTGGAGCATCTACTGGTGAACACGAAGCAGTAGAGCTAAGAGACGGTGGGGATGCATACTTGGGTAAAGGTGTAACCAAAGCGGTTGACAATGTAAACAACATCATCGCTGAAGAATTGATCGGTTTTTCTGTATTCGAGCAAAACTTGATCGACAAGATCATGATTGAGCTTGACGGAACAGAGAACAAGTCTAAGTTGGGTGCTAACGCAATCCTAGGTGTTTCTTTGGCAGTAGCTCAAGCAGCAGCAGCTGAGTTGGGTCTTCCATTGTACAGATACGTAGGGGGTGTTTCTGCAAACACATTGCCAGTACCTATGATGAACATCATCAACGGTGGTTCTCACTCGGATGCGCCTATCGCATTCCAGGAGTTCATGATTCAGCCTATCAGCGCAACAGACTTCACGACAGCAATCCGTATGGGTGCTGAGGTATTCCACCACTTGAAGAAAGTTATCCATGACCGTAACTTGAGTACTGCAGTAGGTGATGAGGGTGGTTTTGCACCAGCATTTGATTCTACTGAGGATGCATTGGATAGCGTATTGTTGGCGATCAAGAACGCAGGATATGAGCCAGGAAAAGATATCACTTTGGCTTTGGACTGTGCTTCAGCTGAGTTCTACGTGGATGGAAAGTATGACTACACTAAATTCAACGACACAAAAGGTGGCGTGAAATCTCCTAAGGAGCAAGCAGAGTTCCTTGCGGAGCTAGTAGGAAAATATCCTATCACTTCAATCGAGGATGGTATGGATGAGAACGACTGGGAAGGATGGAAAATCCTTACTGACCTGGTAGGAGACAAGTGTCAGTTGGTAGGTGATGACTTGTTCGTAACAAACGTGAAGCGTTTGAGCGACGGTATCGACCAAGGTGTTGCAAACTCTATCTTGATCAAAGTAAACCAAATCGGTACGTTGACAGAAACGATCGCTGCAGTTGAAATGGCACACAGAGCAGGATATACTTCTGTAATGTCTCACCGTTCAGGAGAAACAGAAGATACTACTATTGCTGACTTGGCAGTAGCGTTGAACTGTGGACAAATCAAGACAGGTTCTGCATCAAGATCTGACCGTATGGCGAAATACAATCAGTTGCTTAGAATCGAGGAGAGCCTAGGAGAAGTTGCTCAATACCTAGGATTGGGTGCTTTCAAGCAGAAATTCGATTTTGCTAAGTAATATTTAGCATTATAATACTGAATTACAGAAAAAAGCCTTCAGGGATAACCTCCTTGCAAGGCTTTTTTCTTTTCTTTAAAGCCTAATTTTTATAGCTTTACCGGATCAATTTGTTTGAAAATATATTCAAACCAATATCTTCATCAACTCAAATTTTTTGATATGGCCAAAAGCATAGACGAAACGAAACTAGAGAGAATTAAGCAAGCAACAATAGAAATGGTAGTTACGAAAGGGTACGGAGGTGCTTCCGTTTCGTCTATTGCCAAGAAAGCACAGGTGGCGGATGGCTACTTGTACCGACACTTCCCAAGCAAGAAAGCCTTAGTACAGTTCCTATATGGCTCACATATCGATCAGTTCCGACAAATGGTGTATGAAATCATGGAGAGTAATAACTCTTTTGATACTATCATCTTTGAGTTTAATAAGGCTATTTATGAGATGACCAACGAGAATCCTTCTAAAGCGATGTTTATCAACATGCTGATGAATGACTATACGTTCTTGATGTCAAAGGATATGCGCTTGCGTATTCCTGAGTCTTTCGATAAGCTACTGGAAAGAGGACAAAAATCGGGAGAGGTAGATCCTAACTTGTCATTGGAGGAATTTACGTCAGTATTCCCTGCAATCAGTATTGAATATGCTTCTTCTAGGGTGAAGAAGATTTTTTCAGAAGAGAAGTTAACCGAGGAGGATGCCCGCAAGGTGACAAACCTTTGTATGAAGGCATTACGCCCCTAGATTAATATTTGACACTCGTTACATAATGCCAAAGTAAACTTGTTGATAGTGTTGTGTCGTAATTGCTTTGTCGTTTATAATGTTTAGTCATATCTTAATAAGGTATATGGAAATATTACAACTAAACATTACGAACGAGCGGAGCTCAATTAGAGCTTGTTTGGAATCCATATTTTGAGAATAAAACTTCTATAAATTGACTGATAAAGTCCTGATTTGAGCCTAATAGTGGTTCTATTTGGGGATAATCAGGGTTTTATCAGTCAAAATTAGAGGAATTTTATTCCAAAAGATGTGGTTCCAAACAAGCTCTTAAACATTATCAACAAGTACTTTGAACAGTGTACTTATATTAGAAATTACCACTTCCTCATAACATTGGAAGAAATCTCTTCCCAGGCATTGATTTCCTGTTTAAATGTCCTGAAGTTATCGTATACCTTTTGAGCAAAAGGGTCACTATCCACTAATAAGGATAACTCCTCTTCAGCATATTGCTTTAAGTGAGCCAATACCTCTTCCGGGAATGGCAATACCTTGGCGTCACTTTCGGCCTTAATCTTCTTAAGGTATTCATTATTTTTGGCTTCAAATTCTGCATGAATCAATGTATTGTATTTCAAGGCAGTACTTTTTACCATTTCCTGTAGTTCAGCGGGAAGTTCTTCCAGTGCTTTTTTATTGCAGATGAGCTCTAGTACAGAGCCTGGTTCATGCCACCCTGGGTAATAGTAGTATTGGGCAATCTTATGGAATCCCATCAGATAATCGTGATAAGGACCAATCCATTCGGTAGCATCAATCACTCCTCTTTCTAAGCTAGTATAGATTTCTCCTCCAGCTAGTTGAACGGCAGCTCCTCCCGCTTTGGCAAAGACTTTTCCACCCAATGCAGGAATACGCATTTTTAGCCCTCTAAGGTCGTCAACTGTATCTATTTTTTTGTTGAACCAGCCGCCCATTTGCACGCCTGTATTTCCACAAGGAAAAGGAACAAGGCCTAGCGGTTCATAAAGCTCTCTCCAAAGGTCCCAACCACCTCCATGAAGTAACCAGGCATTCATCTGATCCGCTAACATTCCAAAAGGAATAGAAGTGAAAAATACAGAAGAGGGCATTTTTCCTGACCAATAATAGGCTGCGCAGTGGCCCATTTGTACAGCACCTAGCTGTACGGCATCAAATACCTCCATGGCAGGGACCAGTTCTCCGGCACCAAATACCTGTATCTGTAATCGTCCTCCAGATAACTTTTCTAATTCTTTAGCCATCTCGTTGACGGCTGTACCAAGCACAGGAAAATTGGGTGGCCATATCGTAACACATCTCCATTTATAGGTTTTGGAGGAAGTCTGTAGATGAGGCGTACTTTTTTCTGAAGTGTTTTGGGTGCAGGCAGCAGTTAGTCCTGTCGTAGCAAGTAACCCCGCAGCAGAGGTTGCTTTTTTTATGAAGTTTCTTCTCTTTAACTTTGTCATAAGCTTAAAAATCCTACTCCCTCTAAAAATAATTAAAATATCTATATGTCCGGAATTTATATACATATTCCTTTCTGTAAGCAGGCGTGTTATTACTGTGACTTCCATTTTAGTACTAACCTGAAGTTGAAGACAGACCTTGTGCAAGCAATTGTAAAGGAGTTGGAGATGCAGCAGTATTATTTAGGTAATCCTTCTCAATTGAAGACCCTTTACTTTGGGGGAGGGACTCCTTCTTTGCTAAGTAAGGAGGAATTACAGCAGATTATGGAAGCAGTGGAGCAATACTATGATTGCTCTATGCTAGAAGAAATTACTTTGGAGGCTAATCCGGATGATCTAAATGCCTCAAAACTTCAGGATTTAGCAGAGGTTGGTATCAATAGATTGAGTATTGGGATACAGTCCTTTCATGATCCATTCCTGAAAATGATGCATCGGGCACACAACGCCCAAGAGGCGGATACTTGTGTGAAGCTAGCACAGGATGCCGGAATTGAAAATATTTCTATTGACCTGATTTATGGAATTCCAGCAGATACTCATCAGTATTGGGAGGAGGACCTTCAAAAGGCAATGGCTTTGAAAGTTCCTCATATATCATCCTATTGTCTTACCATTGAGGAGAAAACAGTATTAGGAAACTGGACTAAGAAAGGTCGTTTCAAGCCTGCCGAAGATGAGTTTTCAGCTACGCAGTTTGAACGTTTACTAGAGGTAATGAAAGAAAATGGGTATGAGCATTACGAGATCTCTAATTTTGCTCAACCAGGGATGTATTCGAAGCACAATACCGCTTATTGGCAGCAGAAAAAATATCTTGGAATTGGACCTGCAGCACATTCTTATAATGGACAAAGTAGGCAGTATAACATTGCCAACAATTCAAAGTATACCCAACAAATCCATCAAGGAATCATTCCTGCAGAGCGGGAGCAGTTGACAGTGAAGGATCAGGTCAATGAGTACCTTCTGACGACCTTGAGAACCATGTGGGGTAGTGATATGGCATATATAAAGAATACTTACCAAGTAGACATTCCTAAGCAATTTCAAGCGGTCCTAAAAGATATGGAACAAAAAGGATGGATTCGATGGAAGGGGAGTTTATTGCAGTTGACAGAAAATGGAAAACTGATGGCTGATATGGTATCGGAGAATTTATTTTTATTATAGCCCACGGCAACGCCGTTGGGCAATGGTAAAATTTTCCAAATAAATTGTACTATGATTAATATCAATAGGTGATTTTAGTGATTGTTCTACAGTGAGATTAGCCGTTTCTTCGTCCTTGGAAGACTTGTGTTTTCTATGACAAACAATGGTAGAACGATTATAGACTGTATTAAAGCTTTATGGAAAAGATACTTGAACTACTTCAAGTAGATTATGTGGCACTATTTCTCATTATAGGTTTGGGGATTTTGCTGGGGAAAATTAGTGTAAAGGGGATCTCTTTTGGTGCTTCGGCAGTGATTTTTGTGGCGATTTTCTATGGTTTCATTTTAGATAAATTACAGTTACAGATGGCGATGCCTTCTATTGTACAGAAGGTAGGATTAGTGCTTTTTATTTTTACAATTGGAATGCAGGCAGGCCCATCTTTCTTTGAGGCTTTCAAGTCCCAAGGAAAGAACTTAATTATTTTAGCCATACTAACGGTATTGACGGGAAGTATAGTAACAGTGGTTTCCTCTTATGCATTTGATATAGATTTCAAGCTAGCCGTAGGGTTATTGACGGGGGCTTTGACCAGTACACCGGGTTTGGCAGCGGCTATTGACGCTTCGGGGTCCTCGGTAGCTTCTATTGGGTATGGTATTGCATATCCGTTCGGGGTGATTGGGGTGATTCTATTTGTGAAGTTAGCACCAAAGCTGTTTCGTGTGAATCTGGATACTGAAGAGAAAAGGTATGAAGAAAGTACTTCTTCAGAGTTTCCTGAAGTATTGAATAGGAATTTCATTGTATCTAATGAAAATGCCCACAAGAAAACGTTGAAAGAACTCAATATTCGTTTTATGACCAAGGCGAATGTCTCCAGGGTAATGCGTCCAGACCAGGAGCCTAAGTCTCCTACACCCGATACGGTCATTTATAAAGGAGACTTGGTCAGAGCAGTAGGAACAGAAGATGCTCTGAGAAAGGTGGAGATTTTATTGGGAGAGCCTACCGATATCAAAATTCCTAGAAGTGGGCAATATGAAATTCGTTGGTATGTGGTGTCCAAAAGGGATATTGTAAACAAGAGTTTGAAAGAGCTGGCACTACAAGATAACTACCTGGCGACGGTAACCCGTATCCGTAGGGCTGGTGTGGATATCTCAGCAAGGCCATCGCAACGATTGCGTTATGGTGATAAGTTATTGATTGCTTCCACCAAAGGTTATGTAGATGGGCTGACACAGTTGTTAGGAGATAGTATCAAACAGGTAGAAACGACGAGTTTCTTGCCTGTAGCGCTTGGTATTATTGCAGGGGTCTTACTGGGTAAGTTGAATATACCAATCCCAGGAGGAGGAACTTTTTCATTAGGATTAACAGGAGGTGTGTTAATTGCAGCACTTTTACTTTCTCGCCAAGGAAAAACAGGGCCGATTATATGGAACTTACCGAGTGCAGGGAATTCCATCTTGAGACAATTTGGTTTGTTGCTTTTCCTTACACCTGTAGGGGTAAGTGCCGGGGCCAAGCTGGTAGCGACGATTGAAGAGTATGGATTTGGGTTATTTGGAATAGGTGCCTTGATCACATTAATCCCTATGGTTCTAGTGGTGATCTTAGGGAGGTTCTGGTTCAAGAGTAATTTCCTATCTATTCTTGGTGCATTGACCGGTGGGATGACGAGTACACCAGGACTTAGTGCCGTCGATGGTATGACAGACAACGATGCACCACAAGTGGCTTATGCAACCGTATATCCATTTGCCTTGGTAATGATTATTATCTGTGCGCAAATTGTTGCTACGCTCTAAGAGCTTGTTTGGCATATTGGTTTAGGAAGGGGCGCCCACAAGGGGCGCCCTTTCTTTCTTCTCTCTTTTTCTATGTGTGCTGTTCCATCAGTGATCAAACGACTTTTCCCTATTTATAGGGATATTCTTTTTTTGTAAGAGTGGAAGTATAATTTACACAAGGCTTTTTTGTAGTTTTAGGGCAATTCATTTGTAACATTTTGAGAGTTTTTTTTACATGAAAAACAAGCGCTATTACCTTACGCCAGGACCTAGTGAATTGTACTTCACTGCCGCAGAGCATATGCAATATGCTTTACGAAATGACTTGGGATCTATTTCTCACCGTAGTAAGCAGTTTCAGGAGATTTTTCAATTTACAACTGCGCAATTACGCCAATTACTGAATATACCTTCTTCTTATCACATCGTATTTACAGGCTCTGCCACTGAGGTATGGCAACTGTTGCTAGCGAATTGCACGGAGCAGTCTACCTACCATTTTGTCAATGGGTCATTCTCTAGCCGTTTCTATGAATTTGCTAAAGAGCTCAACCGAAATGCCCAGAAACTGGAGGTGCCTTTTGGAGAAGGCTTTGATATTTCAGAGGCGAATATTCCTGCCGAAACAGAGATGATCTGTGTGACACAGAATGAGACAAGTGCTGGAACCTGCATGCCAGTGGAGGATATCAATACCTTAAGAAAGGAACATCCAGAAGCACTATTGGTTGTGGATGCGGTATCGGCAGTGCCTTATGCACCTATTGACTTTGAGCAGATTGATAGTTTATTCTTCTCTGTGCAGAAAGGAATGGGGTTGCCTGCAGGCTTAGGAGTGTGGATCTTTAATGATCGCTGTGTAGCTCGCTTTAAGGCGTTAAAAGAAAAGGGACAGGTTGTGCCTCCTTATCATGCAATGGACACCATGCTGAAGAATGCAGAGAAGCATATGACACAGGCGACTCCTAATGTAATTGGTATTTATACGCTTGGTAAGGTAGCGGAAGACATGAACCGCCGTACAGTCGAGGTAATCCGACAAGAAACGGTGTTCAAGGCAGCTACAATTTATGGATTGCTGGAGAGACATACGAAGTTTAAGCCATTCGTAAGGGAGGAAAAACATCGTTCTCAAACAGTGATTGTCGCTGATATTATAGATGAGGACTATACCGCTGCAACAGTTATAGAGAAATTGGAAGCACACGGTATTGTTGTAGGAAAAGGATACGGAGAGTTTAAAGATAAGCAAATTCGAATTGCGAACTTCCCTACACATTCTAAGGAAATCTTCTACCAGTTAGCAGACGTACTAGAAACTTTATAATGATCAATTTTCAATTATTAATTTTCAATTTTCAATAACCAATCATTGAAAATTGAAAATTAATAATTGATCATTGAAAATTTATTCAATGATTACGCCATCGGCATAAAATACCACACGTTCTTTCGGTGCTGTAATAGCATCAATTTCTTCTTTGCTTTTTCCGGCATCTTCTGCCAGGTGTTTTAGCTCTGCTACAGAGGTCACCTCTCGAATAGCTTTTCCTCTTACGATAGTATTACCCTCCTTAAGTCCTTTGGGTACAAAGAAGCCATAATCTTTAAACTTGACCATCATTTCAGAGTTGTCATCCAGACGTACTTTCATCCAGCAGCCTTTCATAGGACAAGTATCCAAAATCTCTCCTTTTAGTTTAATGTCAGTAAGGGAATCTTGATCAGCAATTTTAGATGAAAACTTTTTGGTGGAGAGAATACGCTTTTTATTGATTTTTTCTCCGTAGTAAGCCGTGTCTTGAGCTGTGGCAAACGTACCTATAAGTAAGGCCAAAGCAGCTAGTAGTAGTGTTTTGATTTTCATAGTAAAAGTTAAGTTATAGATAAGGATAGATGATGTCTATTGAGAGGGACAAAGATTCTAAATGCCTTAAAAATAAAAAACGATCTCCTTATAGTAAAGAAGATCGTTTATATTAATGCTTATAAATAAACATTATTCAGCATCTGCTGGCGTTTCAGTTTCTGTTTCTACTGGGGTAGCTTCAGGCTCGATAGAAAGCGTTTCCGTTTGCTCACCAGCTCCGATGATTCTTTGAGCAGGGACAACGTCGCTATCTACTGAAAAAGAGTTAACGCCGATACTTAATCCCAGCATAATAACTGCCAACCACCAAGTGGCTTTTTCGATCCAGTCAGTTGATCTTCTGGCACCCATTACCTGATTTGCGCTGCTAGCTGCACCCGTCAAACCACCACCTTTAGAGTCTTGCGCTAAAATCAGTAGTATAAGTAGAACTGCTACTACCAGAATAAAAATGATTAAAAAGTTTGTCATTATTGCAGTTATTTATGATTTCTAAATAATACTTCGCAAGTAATCAATGCGTTTGGCAAAATAAACCTTTTTAATTGGATTTTTCAATATTAAAGACTCATAAATCTCAATCGCTTCCAAATATTTACCTTTTTTTTCCAAATACTTGGCATAGTTTTCCGCCAAAGGGCCACTGAGCTCTGCTGCATTTTGTGAAAGGTCTTCCTGTGGAGCCTCCGTAAGGGCCTCTTCTTGCATTTTATGTGATGCAGGGCTTTTTTGTAGGAAGCGTTCTATAATTTTTTTCTGATAAGTTTGACTATCCTTTTTGCTTTCAAATCCACTAATGAATTGGTGAAGGTTGAACATAGAAGCCGGGGGAAGCAAGGCATTTCCTTTAGGCTTTGGTAAGCTTTTATCTGGAAGAATGCGGCTAGGAGTAGCATCAAAGAATGCATTCTTCAATGCAGAAGGTTTATTACTTATCGGTTTAGGAAGTTTTTTCCTTACAGGCTTTTGAGAAGGAACCTCTTCTTCTTCTTGGGAAGGCGATAGCTCTTTGGAAGTATTAATGTCTTCTTTTTTCATCAAGAAGTTGATCGCCTCATCCTCTTCTTCTTCTTCAGGAATACTATCTTGTCTAAGGTGCTCACGGGTACGAACGAAGCTTTGTAAACGCGCTAGCATCTCATCTTCGGAAGGAATACCTTCTTTGTTTTTGGAGATCGTATAGTCAGAAATATCGTCTTCCTCTGAGGAAGGTACTTCAGCTTCTTGTATGGTAGAACTGTCTTCTTCTGTGGTAGCTTCTTCTTCATTAGGAAGCAACTCTTGAGAGATACTATCAAAAGATATTTCTTCAGGAGTAGAGGAAGGAGTCGGTTCAATAATCTCCTCTTCAGGGGAGATACTTTCTTCTGTGGCTATAGAAGAAGAGATCGTAGCATCATCTTGCCCGGTTGTTTCCAGATCTTGATCCTCTTCCATTGACAGTTTCTCAAAAGCATTGATGTCATCGGAAGAAATATGAATAGCATCAGTCTTAGGGAGATTAATGTTTGCATCAAACTCACTATTCATAATTTGCATGAGAATGCTTCTGTCCTGTGTAAATGCTGCTGCTGTTTTTACCAGTTCAGGGGTATTCGCAGCTTTGGCTAGTAATAAACGAGCTGCTTGAAAGTAAGGATACTCCTCACAAATCGATTTCAGGTTCATGATGTCTAGTGCATCAGCCTGATTAGGGTGATTTACCAGGTGTATGAGTCGTTGTTTGTCCACGGTGATGATTCTATTTCTCGCATATAGGGCAAATGGGCAAAAGTTTACTAATGATGTTGTCGCAGTAGAATGTTTTTATGGCTACAAGACCCTCCTCTTGTTTGTATATGATGCACTCTAAGAGTAAAAGGCTCCATTTAACATTGCAGATTGCCCTTTAAAAGTACAGAGGTGGCTATTTCCACTGTATTTTTTATAAAAAGTAATTTACAAAAGAAAGTGCTAACAAATGGTAGATTCATTATATTATTTATAAGGAATCTGAAAAGTATCCGAGTCATATCTTTAGATATCTCATGAAGTCAAGGAGACCACGGTTATACTCAATAGGATTAAAAGAGGAACCTGAGTTACTTTATATAATAATCCAAAGGGTAGTGTAAAGTGTAGGAGTTTATAATGAGTTAAAAACCTCTACACCCCTACACCCTCATAGTTACTGACTTACTACCAGTTAGCAACAGACTTATTGAAGATGTCCAGAATAATCGCTTCGAAGATAACATCCAATAAATCGGCCTCTACATCCTGTACATTTTGCTCTGCAGGGAAATCTTCATAAAATGAAAAGGCTTGATTGAAGCTTTGGGTATCATCATAGTTGTTGATAAAGTTGACTTTGACGTTCACGGTCAATCGCTGTTGCTCCGCTTGTTCTCGATCGTTGGCTCCTGGAGCTAACGGGCTTACACGAAAGCCATTTACCGTTCCTTCAAACTCCAGGTCTCCTCCTCTGTCAACGAGTTTGAGAGAGGTATTTCTTTGGAAGTATTCTTTGAGTCGTTCAGAAAAGTCAATCCCCATATTGGAGGGACCATTAGGCGCTTCATTGTAGAAGGTAGTCACAGAAAAGGTCTTGATCTTTGGATCAAGGTTGACTCCGGTAAAAGTAAAGTTTACCCCTGCGCAGCCACTAAGACTGAATACAAGCCATAGGCAAGAGAGGCAGCTAAAAAATTTATTGCTCTTCATAGATAAAAGAAGTATAGAAAACTATTCAATTTCGTATTGCTTGATTTTTCGGTACAGTGTACGCTCAGAAATGCCAAGCTCTTTGGCTGCATATTTTCGTTTATTGCTATGCTTTTTTAAGGCTTTTATAATCATTTCTTTCTCAACATCCTGTAAGGAAAGAGACTCGTTCTCCTGTAAAATCTCAGCCTTGTCAAACTCAATGGTATGGTCCTCTTCCTCTTCTTCATCAGGATGATAGATGATAGGAGCAGAAGGAGATAGGTTACTTAAAGAACTTGGGGCAGGGAGATTACTGCTACTTGGTGTAAGAGAAGAAGTGTCAGTACCTCGTTCATAGTTGGACATATTCTGAAACAGATGTTGATGCTCGGCGATAAGCTGAGAAGATTGTCCTTCCTGAGCCATTTTTAGAATGAGTTTCTTGAGCTCATTCATGTCTTTCCTCATGTCAAACAACACTTTGTACAATAAGTCCCGCTCGCTGAAGCTTTCTTCTTTTTTCTCTTCTTTCCATAAAGCAGGAACTGTCGATCCTTGGTTGGGAAGGTACTTGCTAAGGGTAGAGCCATCAATTTGTCGATCAATTTCAAGTACAGAAATTTGCTCAACAATGTTTTTTAATTGACGGATGTTACCAGGGAAACGATAGCGTAATAGACTCTCTTGTGCATCAGGAGTGAGTTGTACGGGCTTTACCTTATAGGTCTCGGAAAAGTCACTGGCAAACTTTCTGAATAGCAATAGAATATCGTTGCCTCTCTCTCTCAGAGGAGGAACTTCGATAGGCACTGTATTCAATCGATAATATAAATCTTCTCGAAACTTTCCTTTTTGTACTGCTTCCAACAGGTTGACATTGGTAGCGGCAATAACACGAACATTGGTTTTAAGTACCTTGGATGACCCTACCCGAATAAATTCTTGGTTTTCGAGTACTCTAAGTAAACGAGCTTGAGTTCCTACGGGCATTTCTCCTATTTCATCCAAGAAAATAGTCCCTCCATCGGTGACCTCAAAATATCCTTTTCGACTATCGGCAGCACCCGTAAAAGCACCTTTCTCATGGCCAAAAAGCTCTGAGTCAATGGTTCCTTCTGGAATCGCACCACAGTTGATCGCTATAAAATTACCATGTTTACGATGACTGAGGTGATGAATGATTTTGGAAAAAGATTCTTTACCACTACCGCTCTCTCCGGTAATCAAAACCGAAAGATCTGTTGGGGCTACCTGCAAGGCCACTTGTATGGCGTAATTGAGTTTAGGCGAGTTGCCTATAATACCAAATCTTTGTTTTGCTGATTGAATTTCGTGGGTGTCCATCTGCGTAATATTTTGTTGCTGACTTTTTGACAGTGACAAAATTACGCTTTATCCTTGGCAATAGGAATAGATCGTTAAACTTTTTACTTTTTTTATGAAGTACTTGTGCAAAGACTATTCACAGACATTCAGATAACGGGAATCTACATCTACCCCCATCGTTTTGGCTTGAATAATTTTAGTACATCCATTTTTATTCTGAGCAAAGTCAACTTTGGCTTGTAGATAGAACCATTGTCCTTTGATATAATTGTATTCCGTTGGTTTAAAAATGGAAGTTCCCTTAAATTCTTCTAAACGGGATAAAGCAATATCGGCTTCATAATGAATGGCATCATATTTTTGAGCTAAGAATAAGGCTTCTCCTCGTTTATAAAGCGCTTCAAATAACTTAAATGGTTCGTCGTCTTGGTCGATACTGAATAATTTGATGTAATCAGAAAAAGCTTGTATTGCTGGAATAGGATCGTTGAGCTTTAAATAAATATCACCAGATAGCATTAACAAACGCAAGTTGTTCTCGTGGTTTTGGAGATTCTTGTTTTTGTAACGGTTTAAATGTTCTAATGCCATCATATAAGGGTTTGGCCCATCTGTAAATGCTGGACTAAAATAGCAATATAAGGCGGCCAGTTCTAAGTCAGCTTGATGTACATTTAGGTTGAGTGCCCTATGGTAAAAGGTTTTGGCTCTCAAGGGATCTTGTGGTATGCCAATGGTATTGGTCGTATAGAGGTCAGCCAAAATCATCACAGCTTCCTCATTTTCTTTATTGGCAGCTTTCAAGAGCCATTCTTCGCAGACAGCACTTTTCTTATTCATATAATACTTGCCCAATGTAAGGTATACATCCGAGTCTACATTGGGTTGACTTGCCAAGAACTGTACATAGGTAAAGTCTCCTTTATCAATAAATTGAGGAATCTTATCTTGTAACGCATATAGTCTTACTTTTGCAGGATCCACTCCTTCCGTGGCTGCTACCAGGTACCATTTAATAGCTTCTCCAAGGTTAGTAGGAACGGAGAGTCCATTTTCATAGAAATAACCTACTTTGAACTTGGCATAATGGTCGTTCAGGTGAGCAGCTTTGGTGTATAACTCCAAGGCTCTTTGATAGCGTTCATCCAGCGTTAACTTTTTGGGTAATGCTGGATAACCCTCTTCATAGATTGTAGCTAAGGCAATAATCGCAGGGACATACTCAAAATAGGCAGCATCTTTACAGTAGTTTAGCGCTTTTTTGTAATCCTGAGTGACATCCTTTCCTTCTTTATATTTCTCGTAAAGACGGAAGAAACTTTTAGGGTCTTGATAACGGTCAGCCATATATCTTAGGTAATCAATATGGTCTTGGTCAATAAATGTTCGTATATCAAGGTTATCCAGCGTCATTGTCGCTACTTCGTCTCCATGGTTATAAGCTTTCAGAAGGTATAATATGGCTTTTCGTTGGTCTGCTAATAACTTACCGTCAATTCCTTTTTTATAAAGTAGCCCCAGGCGTAACATGGCCTTAGTATTCCCCTTTTCTGAAAGTTGCTCCAGGTAAGAGATTCCTTGTTGTATTTCTTTCTTGCTGTTGGAAGGGGTAATCATTCGATTGCCCGAGATTTCCAGGTATTCTACATATCCTCTATTGGCTAAGTATTCTTCAGAAGAAGGGAGCAGGGAGAGTTCTGGAATATACTGTATAATATTTTTAATGGTATCCAGGAAAGGCTTACTTTCTTCCGAGGCCATATCGTAAGCTACAAAATAGTGTTTGATGGCAAGGGTGGTATCTGCTTGTATTCCTTTTCCCTGATAGTAAGCATGACCCGCTTTTAGGTTGGCTGCAATTTTTGCAGCGGAGTCTTCTTTTGTACGCAAAGGGTAAATAGCTTCTGTGGCTTTAACATAGTAAGAGAAGCCTATAGAGTCAGGCAATTTACGTTCCTCTTGGTAAATGTCGCCGAGAAGTACAAAAGATGGTAGATGACGTTGAGCTTTTTCTAATATATCTAAGCTTTTTTTGATTTTCCCTTCTTGTTTATAAGCCAAGCCTGCTTGGTATAAAGTATAGTTAGGGGCATTATCTTTATTGGCTTGCTGTTTTAGCACTTTAATTTCTTCACCACTCATTTGGGCTACCCCATTCTTAAAGAAAAAAAGTAAGCATATAAATAGCAGCATTTGAAAAAATGCTCTGGAAAAATGAATGTTTATTGGGTTACTCATTTCTGATGTTTTTTTTAGCAAAGCAACCATAGGTATATTATCATGAAGGTATGTAGCACCAATCCGTTCATTTAGTGAATACGTTGAGATAGAATAAGTGTTGACTTATTCAGGGAATTCACAAAATTATATTTAGTTGTTATAACGAAACTTCTTAATAAAAAAGTATAAATAGCTCTGTTAGAATAGGAAAGATTATTGTATGCTTTCCTCTAAGGAGGCCAAAGAGTCCTTGGATAACGGTTTTATTAGATACTTAATGACATAAGGACTATTACTCATTTGATCGACATCCATTTTGCTATTAGAACTGGAGAGTACTACAATTTTACAATGGTTCTTTACCTCAGCAGGACAGTTTTCAAATGCCTGAATAAACTCAAAGCCATTCATGACAGGCATGTTGATGTCTAAAAAAATGATTTTTGGTAAATCAGAATGGTCTTCGGCATTTTCTTTCAGAAAAGTAAGAGCCTCCTGCGCTGATTGCTTCACGAATATATTTTGGGCAAAACCGGCAAGCTCAATAATACGCTTATTGATAAAGTTGTCAGTTTTATTATCATCGATAAGTAAAACAGAAGAGACCATAGGTTATCGAATATTGGATTATGTTTGTACTATGTAGTATTATAGTATTAATAATAATGATTTAAAAGAAAAAAACATAATAGTTTATTTCTTATGTCGCTCAGCTAGAACTTCAACAACATCAGCAAGTTCCACCCCTTTTGCTCTAAGTAAGATAAGGTAATGATATAGCAAATCTGCAGACTCATTAAGGAACAAATCCATGTTATCGTCCATTGCTTCAATCACTACTTCCACAGCTTCTTCTCCTACCTTTTGTGCTACCTTATTAATTCCTTTTTCAAAAAGACTACTGGTATAAGATTTTTCTGAAGGGTTATCGTGACGATCCTTAATAATTTCTTCTAGTTGACTTAAAAATAGTAGTGTTTGCTCGTTTTTCATGATATTTTATTTCTAATAACTAATGAGTTGCTTGTCGTATTAATACTACTTCTCGTAAAATTAATATAGATTGAACTAACTCACAGGTGTTGATTTTGTTCGTAAAATAATCTTAAAGGTATTAAACGGTGTCTCGGATAGTGTCTTGAATCTAATGGATTGATTGCTATAGTTAAGTGTTATGTTCAAATGGTCTAAGGAAGAAGGATAAATGATTAATAACCATTACCCATAAGCTTCTGTGCCTTTATGCATTTGGAAGTAGTGTCTTTGTTTCTATCAGAAAGCTTAATGTTTAAACCATTATTTTATGTAAAATATTAGTTCTTTTATAGGAGGACGAGGTGTTCTCATGCCTCTCAGAGGTAATACGTATGTAACAAAGACGTGAAAATATAAAAAAAAACCGAAGGTTACGGATGAACCTTCGGTTAATTTGAAATATCACTATTTCAATACACTTAATTTGGTATTTATACCCCCTTAATATAGGGATAAATAGTATGTTTCAGGTAATTTAATACCATTAAAGGGCAGTAATCATATCACGTACAACATCTTCTTTATTGGTTGCATTGGCAGCTACCAATGAGCCATTTTTGAAGGTTGCAAAGAATGGTAAGTTGGTCACACCTGCAGCTTTACGTGCTTCAGGGTTCTCCTCTGCGTTGATATACAAAAACTTTACACCATTGTATTGCTCGTCTTCAGAGATTCTGCGGTATTTTCCTTTAAAAAGCTTACAGCTCCCGCACCAACCTGCATAGAATTTCACCATTACTTTTTCGTTGCTTTCAACTTCATTTTTGAACCCTTGATCGTTTGTTTCTACGTAAGCCATATCTATAATATTTATAAAGTATTTGAATATATGATCTATTGCGATGTCACTAGCCGTACGGGCTTTTACTTTGATGACCTTACAAAGGTAGCATCTCGGAGTATATCCCGCTATGCTTATTATTTATATCGTTATAGATAAATCTAAACGATGTAATTAACGGATGTTAGGGAGCAAAAGGTTTCAGAGTACTTACTTATATTGACAATTGTAAGATTTATTATCAGTTTTGTAAGGTTCCAGATAGAGTTTGAGCAAGGGGTACTTGTATTCATTCTCCAAAAAGAATAGAAAACGAAATTTAAAGATTCAATATAATAAGCAGGAGTTATGGCCTTAAAAACCAGAGTAATTGTTAGTGAGGTAAATAATTTGCATGACGGTAGATACTGTGCCGGTATGGGGGTAGACATGATTGGTTTCCCTTTGGACGCAGGGCACCCTCACCATATCAGTGCGGAGGTATTTAAAGAGATTGCAGGTTGGCTTGCAGGAGTCCAGTTTGTAGGGCAGTTAAATGAAAGTTCGATTATTGATCTTGCAGCGTATGAAGCCATTGATTATCTACAGACCAATAATGTGACCCTGCTGCCAGCATTAAAGAAATATGAAAAACCATTGATTCTTTCTGTGGATGTAGCCACCTTATCGGTAGAGGAAGTAAAGACACTTTTGGCCGAGCATAGTGCAACAGTGGCGTTTTTCTTGTTGACTGCAGAAAGTGAGGAAATCACTGCTGAGCAAAAACAACAGCTTGCAGACTTGGCAAAGGACTATAAAGTCTTTATTGGTTTTGGTCTGAATGCAGATAATGTCAATGAGGTATTGGATGCCGTTCATCCGGAAGGTATTGGATTGCAAGGAGGGGTAGAAATCAAAACTGGCTTGAATGATTTTGATGCCTTGGCAGATGTTTTGGAGGCGATTGATACGGATGAATTTGCCTCTTAAATGATGTTGAATCGTTGAATTTCACCTTCGGTGAGTTGAATCGTTGATTCGAGTTGAACGGTTGATTGAGCTTAAAATGAAAGTCAGACAACGATTCAACTCGAATCAACGCACCGAAGGTGAAATTCAACGATTCAACGATTCAACATCACTATTTAGAAGTGCTCATAATCGTCACATTCTTGATCATCATTGGACGTACGCCTCCAGCAAGGCGAGCATTGTCAAAGCCCTCATCTACACCAAGTTCGATACGATAACAAGTTTCTCCTCTTACCTCAAAGGTTTGCCCATCTAGTGGAGTAAATACTCCTCCGTCTACACCATCAAAATCTCTTTCAAATGCTCTGATAATATACTGTCCTTCTGGAAGGGAAGTACTGAACACACTTTCTGAAGAAGGGGTGTCGCAATCAATACCTTGTCCTGTTGAGCTTTGCGTAAGCTCTCCTTCCTCTACCGTATCTTGAGTGTCTATATCTTCAATAATGATAGAAATAATCCCTCCACTATTTCCGGCAGAGTCATTGGCAAAGAAGGTAAGGTCTCCTCGTACAACATCAAGGTCGATACCACAACCTGTCATAAATAAGATAGCAAAAAGTGCTACAATCGCTGAAGTAATGTTTTTTTTCATAAATTACTGGAATAATTTTTGGTAAAAATACCTGAATTAAAATACCTATTTTTGTGCTTATCCGTTTTTGTAATAAAGACAAAATGGAGTATAGGTATGTCAATACCCATACCAATCAAGTGTTATCTTGTGAGATTTTGGATAATCATAATGAGTCTCAAAATTAGAAAAGGAATGGGATTTATTTTTTATATAGGACGTCTTTCTAAGATTAAAATTACTAAACCATATTAATCAACGGAGAATCGGTGCGCTTTTTACAACTAATACACAAACAAGGGATCAAGGAAGAGTATAGACATCTGGTGGAGTTACACTTCTGGATCTTTCTGAATAGTTTTATTCCCAGTATCAATATCTTTATTTCACTATCTTCTGTACAGATCGTATTTATTCGTACGTTTATCGCTTTTACCACACTTGGTATATTGATCTATCGACAGCGGCTGCATTTTCGATTGCCGTGGTCTAGTATACTAGAGTTGCTGTTTACAGGAGTTATGACCTCCTTTTATTGGATCTTCTTTGTGATTGCCGCTAAGATTGGTAATGCATCGGTAGCCTTGGTTGGAGTAGCAACTACTCCGCTATGGGTGAGTTTGATCGCACCCTTTTTGGGATTACGCCATTTGCGTTTCAATGAAATCATGATGGGACTCAATGCGATCTTTGGTGTGTATATGATTTTCAGTTCCAGCTTTGCTTATAGTGAGGGAATGGTCATGGCGATATTAGCAGCCTTTTTTGCGGCTTTGGTGACCGTAGTGAGCAGTAAGTATTCCAAGGAATATCATCATCGAGTAATTACTTTCTATCAGATGCTAGGGGCTTGGATAGGAACCATCTTGGTGATACCCTTATTCCAAAATTACCTGAACACGGGAGAGGAGCTGTGGAGTGTGCCTACATTGACAGATTGTATTTTGGTCGTTGTATTGGCCATTATATTCTCCATTATTGCATTTTCGTCGATTATTAAAGTGATGAGTAGCTTAACACCTTTTCAGGTGTCTATCGCTCACAATTTATCACCCATATATGGAGGAGTAGCCGCTTTACTATTGTTTGGAGAACAAGAAGTAATGGATGTATACTTTTATGCAGGAGCCTTAATCATCATTGCTTCCTTGACTGCACCTCCACTAGCAAAAAAGATTTTTGGAAATAAAAGGGGGTAAAAGGTATAAAGTAAGAGGTAAAAGGTAAAAAGTAAAAGATATAAAGTAATTTACCTCTTACCTCTTACCTCTTACCTCTTACCTCTTACCTCTTACCTCTTACCTCTTACCTCTTACCTCTTACCTCTTACCTCTTTAAGATAATATTGAAGGATACGCTGAGAATCAGTAGTAAAATGACAGAGATTGTTGTCGCAGTAACGACCCCTACTCGAGCTTTGTCATAAAGATCGTTCTTCTTACTCTTGGCTTGCTCGTTGATAGCGGTTACGAGGTGTCCGATATCTTTCGTAAGTTGTTGTATTCTCGGAACTAGTCCTTTGTTCATTTTATACCCCACCTTCAAGTCTTCTTCTACAACTTGTAAAAAGGCAGAGTTATAGCGTCGGAGATGTTCCGTCAGTCGAATCTTTTCTCCCATGGAGATATTGGGATTTTGGTTCAATTCTCGTTTGATACGAGCGGCATAGCTTCGAGTGTTGTACAAGTGCTCTTTATTCCCACGAATCAAGTATTCTTTTTCTTGATGCTGCATTAGCAGCAAATACTCCTTATTGATGTAGGAAGACTCTTCCAAGTAATTGATTTGCTCTTTCATATGACCGAGTAACCCGTAATCCATAAAGCCTTTGTACTTGATGGATTTAATAATTTCGGTATAGGTTCGTTCATAGGTAGCGATAAGCTGGTCAAACTGTACCAATTCTGTTTGATAGGAGTGTTTCCATTTTCCCTTAGAGGATTGAATATCCGTAGAGAGCTTCTTTACCTTTTTGAGATAGGAAAATTGCTGATTGAGAATATCACTACTTCCTGTCTTAAAAAAGTGCTCATTGGTCGTTTCGTATGCTAGAAACTGCTCCCCATAATGAGCCATATTAAGCGTATAGGCGTAGAGTTGATTAATCGTAGATGCAGCACGGTCGGTATCCTCCATTTCTCGAAAAGTATTGAAAATAAGAAATGTGACGAGAAAGGAGAGGGCCGAATAAAAATAGAACCCTGCAAATAGTTTATCTTTTAGAGACTTTGGAGCCAGTATTTTTTTAATTACCATAAGCTGCCCATTTGTAAGCTGGTTGTTGCATTAATTGTAACGAGTAATACCTATTACTCATTGTAGTTAACTCCTCTTTTTTTGAACTTTTCATAGAAAAAGGCATATGGAGAGCCATATACCTTGTATTGTCATAAGTAATCTTTCTAAAAAGTAGAATGCGGGAATCTTTTTTAGTGTTGCACCAAAAATGCATTAAGCTCGCCCTCTGTCTTGGCTACCTTCTTAATAAATTGATTACAGTAATACTGGGCTTGTTCTTTGTATTTCAGAGAACCATAAATTACGGCATACATGGTTTGCCCATCGATTTCTTTTACCTTGACATAGGTCTTCCAGTAGTTGTGGGATGCCTCAAACTGAAGTGCAACTTCTTGAGCATCGCATAAGCTAGGAGAAGAATAAATCTGTAGTCCCCATCCATTGGAGATTACCTGACTTTTTAGATCTGTAAAGTAAGAACGGTCAACCTGTAGCTTCCCATGCTTTTTAGCGCAAAACCTATTATCATCTGGAGCAGGTACACCCGCCTTTTTGAGAGAGTCTTGTCGAGCCAATTCTACCTGCATTTCCTCATAGGCTTGTACTTTAGGTTGCATCTGGGTCAGTTGTGCATCCAAGTGAGCAATATTTTGTTCAAGCTCTACGACACGCTCCATTAGCGATTGGTTTTCAGAAGACAATTGCTTGTTCTGATTCATTAGTGACTCTCTTTCCTGTAAAAGTCTTTGCTTTTGCTCCCTAAGAATAGGAACTTTTTTCTTTAAATTGAAAGCGGTTATCTTTCCCACATCCTCGTAAGTGTCAGCAGTTCCACTTGGAATGGCTACGCCTGTTACAGGGCCTTCCATGGGTTCTTGCGCAAGAATGGGGGTGCTGGTCAATAAAATAGCAGCGGTAATGGCTTTGAATATGTGTATCTTTTTTAACATAAAGATCATTGATTTTAGCTGTTGGCTTTTTGGGATTCCTTCTCGGGTTTGAAAATATAATTTAATGTGATCAATAACAAATTTTCCTACGTAAGGAGTGCTTAGAGTAGGAAAATAGAAAAATGTTATTTAAAAGAATAAAGGGTTTTAAAATAGGGTGTTTGAATTATGAATAGGGTAGGGTTATGGTTGATGTTGTTGTTTTTGTCGGTACAGGTAAGGGGGCAAGAAACGTTTTCATATCACTATGAACTGGATTTGAATAAGGTCAAAAATGATCGTTTGACGGTGAGATTAAAGGTGCCTTCTCTAAAAGAAAAAGAAGAAGTAACTTTTCACTTACCTGCAGTGGTTCCAGGAACTTATGCTTATGGTAATTATGGTCGTTTTGTGGTTGGATTACGCTTTTTGGATGAGAAAGGAAAAAGCCTAAAAGGGCATAAAGTAGGGGAGAATAGCTGGAAATGTACCCAACCTAGTCGTCTTCGGGAAGTGGTCTATCAGGTGAATGATACCTGGGACTTCAAGGATGGAGGAGGTATTTTCCCACCGGCTGGCAGTAATATCACCCAAGGGGAGAACTATGTGATCAACCCTTTTGCTTTCTTTGGTTATTTTGAAGGGTATGAGGAGTATCCTTATCAGTTGAGCGTAAGGCATGACTCGGAACTCTATGGTGCTTCTGCCCTAAAAGACCAGGATGAGCGAGACGAATGGGACTTATTTCAAACCGAAAATTATGGGCAATTGGCCGATAGCCCTATACTGTATGCCAAGGCGGATACGGTGCAATTGATGTTGGGGGAAGGAACAGAGATAGAGATTGCGGTATATAGTACGAATGGGGAGCTAAAAGCTACGATGCTACAACCTATTTTGGAGAAGGTGTTACGTGCCCAGCAAGATTATTTAGGAGGGCAATTACCAGTAGAGCGTTATGCTTTTCTTTTTTACTTCAATGGCGATTTTACTATGGGAGGTCTAAGTGGAGCCTTGGAACATAATTATTCTTCCTTTTACTTCTTGCCAGAATATAAAGGGTTGTTGATGGAAGAGGTGCTCACGGATATTGCCGCTCATGAGTTCTTTCATATATTAACCCCTTTAAAGCTACATGCAAAAGAAATCCGTTACTTCAATTTTCATCAGCCTGAAATGTCTCGTCACTTATGGCTGTATGAGGGAGTGACGGAGTACCTGGCACATCATATGCAAGTACATCAGGGACTGATAGAGGGAGAGGATTTTTTGCAACGAATGATGCGAAAGGCGATTGCCGCTCATAATACCTATAACGACAGCTTACCTTTTACGGTATTGAGCAAGGAATGTCTCACGACCTATAAAGATCAGTATCCCAATGTATATGAAAAAGGAGCTTTGATCGGTATGGCGATTGATCTAACCCTATTAAAATATACGCAAGGTGAGATGGGGCTGAGAGAACTACTTTTTGCACTGATTAATCGTTATGGAGAGCATCACCCGTTTACTGATGAGGAGTTAATATCCGCGATGATCGAAGAGAGTGGTGTCACTTATTTTCAGGAGTTTTATGAGCGTTACCTGGAAGGTGGGGAGCCTTTACCCTTGACAGCACTATTGGAAGAAGTGGGGGTTCGTTTTGCTTTGGAGCTTAAAGAAGCGGATTATACCTTGGGAAATGTAGAAGTCGACCTTAATGAGAAACGACAGTTATACGTGACAGATATAGAGCAGATGGATAGCACTGGAATACGTATGGGATACCAGAAGGGAGATATATTACTGGAGTTGCAGGGGCGTTCTTTAGAGGGAGAGGATTTTCTGCAGGTATTGGATGAGGAAGTTAGCCGATTAAAAGAAGGAGATCAGCTATCAGTATTGGTTTTAAGGGGTGGAGAAAAAAAGCAATTAAAGGCAGAGGTGTGCCCTATTTATCGCCATAGAGTGCATGTAGTGGAGGGAATGGAGGAAGTTTCTGATGAACAAAAACGAATGAGACAGCGATGGTTGGGAGCAGGAGATCTAGAATAGAGCTTGTCGGGTACTTTCACTTTAAAGGAATAATAGTAATTTCGTGAAAATTTAAAACTAATCAGAGAGACCTATAGGTCAGTTGTTATATGAACTTAAAACTTCGGAATCCACTGGCAGTATTTGACCTGGAAACCACAGGAATCAATACGGCTAAAGATAGAATTGTAGAAATATCCATCGTCAAGGTAATGGTTGATGGAGAGAAGAAAATTAAAACGCTGAGAATTAATCCTACTATTCCAATTCCATTGGAAACAAGTTTGATTCATGGAATCTACGATGAGGATATTAAAGACGCTCCTACCTTTAAACAAGTGGCTAAAGAAATTGCAGACTTTTTGAAAGGAGCAGACTTGGCAGGGTATAATTTATTGCGTTTTGATATTCCAGTCTTGGTGGAGGAGTTTTTAAGAGCTGGTGTAAGCTTTGATGTAAGCAATCGTAAGATTGTAGATGCACAGAAGATATTCCATATGATGGAGCCTCGTACCTTGGGGGCTGCTTACAAGTTTTATTGTAATAAGGAGTTGATCAATGCCCACTCAGCAGAAGCGGATACCCTGGCTACCTTTGAGGTATTGGATGCGCAGGTGAAGCATTATGAAGGAGCGACAATTAAGGATAAAGATGGTAAGGAAGTAGAGCCAGTCAAAAATGATATTGCCGCTTTGCATAAACTATCCATGAATAACCTGGTCGACTTTGCCGGAAGAATGGTTTATAATAAAGAAGGAGTCGCTGTATTTAACTTCGGGAAATATAGAAACCAGCCTGTATTGGAGGTGTTGAAAAGAGATCCAGCCTACTATGATTGGATTCAGAATAATGACTTCCCATTGAATACCAAGCAGAAGTTGACAGAGATAAAGCTAAGTCTCTTCATGCAGAAATAACTGTTGATTTGTTGAATCGTTGAATTAAGCTTCGCTCGTTGATTCGAGTTGATAAGTTGTATGAGTACATATATTTATTATCAATCAACAGTTCAACTCGAATCAACGAGCGAAGCTCAATTCAACTCACCAAAGGTGAAATTCAACGATTCAACAAGCAGTATAACTGACGTTATGTAATGACCTCAACGGTTATTTTATTTCCTGATGGATATGCACAAACTCACTCAGGATCATCGCCGTTGCTCCCCATACGGTTTTTCCCTTAATATGGTAGGCAGGAGCCGCAAAAGATATATTGCCGCTAATCTGTATATCCACGACTTTTTGATTCTCTTCCTGAAGCAAGGTGTCTACTTTACTTTCTACGACCTCGGCCACTTCTCGTTGGTCTGTATCATAAGAAAGCCTGGAAGTATCCGTAAAGGCAATGACAGGAGTAACCAGCATATTGCTAGGGGGGATATACAATTCGCTGAGCGTTCCCAATACATTATTCTCCGTCATGGTAATACCAATTTCTTCCTGGCATTCCCTGAGGGCGGTGTGAATTAATGATACATCTTCCTCATCTTTTTTCCCTCCTGGCAAGGCCATTTGCCCACTATGTACCCCATTGTAAACCGGACGTTGTATTAAAGGGAATTTGAGTGACTGACCTTCTGTAGGGTGTAATAAGATAAGTACAGCAGCCTCTCGGGCATCCTCGGGTACTGCAGGTTGGTATTTTCTACTGTGATGAGTAGAGGCCATTTGCTGTTGGGCTTCTATCCCGGGTAAATGGCTATGGGTTAAGTAATGTTGCAGGTTTTCTATATATTGATAAATCTCTTTCATGACATTCAACGGTTCAAGCGGATCTACTGTTTCTATAGTGTTTAAGGTTAATCCTATACTACTGTCTATGGAATAATCATTATGTAACGGCTTATCGGTTATCGCTTATTGTTTATAATCGATAACCGATAACCGATAACCGATAAGCGATAAACATGTATCAGTATCAACCTCAACCACTATTGAGTTAACTTTATAATATACAAAAGGTTGTCCAAGGATCTACAGTAGTGTTAAAAAAATGAACGGAGATTAAAAAATAATCCACCATTGTTAATAAAATAAGCTAAATAATTATAAATTTGAGCCCAACGGACTGAGGCGAAAGAGGTCTTCGTCCCAACAAGCTCTATAAGCTAATATTCAATTTTTTGAGTAAACCCCGTCAACATTCATAGATTATGCTGAAACATCTGCTGATCAAGAACTATGCACTAATAGAACAAACAGAACTGTCGCCATCCAAAGGACTAAACATGGTGACCGGTGAGACTGGTGCAGGTAAATCCATCATGCTAGGGGCATTGGGTCTGCTTAAGGGAGGCCGTGCGGATAGCAAAGTACTTTTCGACGAAAGCACGAAGTGTGTGATTGAAGGCTCCTTTTTGGTGAAGGAATACCAGATGCAGGAGTTTTTTGAGGAAATGGAGTTGGACTATGAAGAAATCACTATTCTTCGCCGAGAAATTACCCCATCAGGAAAGTCTAGAGCATTTATCAATGATACTCCCGTACGTTTGGAGGTGATGAGAAAAGTGAGTGAACGCTTGATGGATATCCACTCTCAGCATGATACCTTACAATTAGGGTCCAATGTCTATCAATTGGGATTGTTGGATACGTATGGGCAGCATCAAGAGGAGCTCAAAAGGGTAGAAGAGCGTTATAGGGCTTACCGAAAGGCAGAGACAGCCTATCGCACGCTATTGGAAGAACATGAGCAGGTTAAAAGTGATTTTGAGTATCACCAGCACTTATTACAGGAGTTGATCGATGCCGATTTGGATGGCTTGGATCAGGAGGCATTGGAGCAGGAACTGGAGAAGCTGGAGAATGCTGAGCAGATTAAGGCCAGCCTAAATGAGGCACTGGAATTGTTGACGCGTTCTGAATACTCTGCAGAGAGTGGTATGAAAACGGCCTTGAGTTCTTTGAGAACGTTAGCGTCTTATTCTAGTGTGTTGGGTGGCTTGAGTGAACGTTTGGATAGTTGCTTGATTGAACTGAATGACCTGGTCTTTGAACTAGAGAAAGAAGAAGGAGATTTATTCTTTGATGAAGAGCAGATAGCGACCTTAAAAGATCGCCTGGATGCCATCTATAGCTTGCAGCAAAAACATAGGGTACAAAGCCTAGAGGAATTATTGGCGGTACGAAATGACCTTCAGGATAAGGTTGATAAGGTGGTCGGATTTGATGATGCTTTATTGGAAGCCGAGCAAGAGAAAAAAGTGGCATTGGAAGCCTATATGGATGAGGCCGAACAACTTTCAGCCAAGCGACAGGAAGTAATCCCAACCATGTCAGAAGCCCTAAATGGTTTACTGGCCAGCTTGGGGATGCCAGAAGGAAAAGTCGTGATGCAACATCACCATATGGAGCCAGCCACTAACGGAATCGATGAAGTGAGTATCCTGTTTACAGCCAATAAAGGACGCGCACCACAACCCCTAAAAGAAGTAGCTTCTGGTGGTGAGTTTTCTCGTTTGATGCTTTCCGTTAAATATATCCTGGCGACCAAAACGGCATTGCCAACCATTATCTTCGATGAGATTGATACGGGTATTTCCGGGGAGATTGCTATCAAGATGGGGCAGATTATGCGTGAAATGAGTCAGAAGCATCAGTTGATAACCATTAGCCATTTGCCACAGATAGCAGCTTTGGGAGATCAACACTACTATGTGTATAAAGACAACTCTTCTGAAAAAACCATTAGCCGTATGCGTACGCTGGATGATCAGGAGCGTTTACAAGAAATTGCACAAATGATTGGAGGGCAAAACCCAAGTGAGATGGCCCTCAATAGTGCTCGGGAGCTGATTGAAGCTCGCTAATAAATTTTTCATTTTAATGAATGTTTTTCATCCTTGTGAGTGCTTCACTTACAAGGATGAAAAGTAACTTACCTTCTACCTTCTACCTTCTACCTTCTACCTTCTACCTTCTACCTTCTACCTTCTACCTTCTACCTTCTACCTTCTACCTTCTACCTTCTACCTTCTACCTTTTACTTTTTACCTTTTCCCTTCTTTAATAATACTTGCCATTTCATTGCATAAAATTATTTCCTCTTCTATATTTGCGACACTGTTGCATTTTATATGTAGCAAGTATGCATGTTTATCCCTCCTTTCTACAGGGTGGGGAATTTGATGAATGATAAGAATGAGAACTAACGGCAGAGCTTTTCTAATTACGATCTTTTTGATGGTGTCATATACTATGGTATGTGCTCAGATTAGGTTGCAAGGTAAGGTCACGGATGACCAGAACCATGCCATAGCAGCTGCCCTTATACGCGTTATTCCAGAAGGAAAGCAGGTTTTCACTGATGAGGAAGGTAATTTTCTAATAGATTGTGCGGAGCAACCAGATCGCTTATGGGTGACGCATGCAGGTTTTCAGGCAAAGGCACTACAAGTCAATAATCAGAGTGCGGATACGTTCTTGGAGATTTCTCTTCGTATGGCTTCTGTAACCTTAGAAGAAGTACAGGTACAAGAGCAAGGAATACTTGAGGCTAAGGTAGATCATACGCTTTCTGTCCAAAATATCGATCAAAACTTTTTACAGCAAAGTACTAAAGGAACTTTTGCAGAGAGTCTCTCTACGTTGGCAGGAGTGAATAACATGAATGTAGGAGTGGGAATTTCCAAGCCAGTGATCAGAGGAATGAGTGGTAATCGGGTGATGGTTGCTCAGAATGGAATCAAGCAAGAAAGCCAGCAATGGGGAGCAGATCATGGATTAGAAATAGATCCTTTTGATGCAGAGCAAGTGCAGTTGATCAAAGGTCCGGTAAGCTTACTATATGGCTCAGATGGAATGGGGGGAGTTATCAGAATTGAAGATAAGCCTATTCAGCTTTCGGAGAGTCGTCAGTTGAACTGGCAGTCCATGTATCAAGCCAATAATCACGCATTTTCCAACTCTTTACAATACCGTTGGCGTCAGGATAGATTGTATTATGATGTACGGTTGACTCATCAATCGTTTGGAGATTATAGGGTGCCTTCAGAAGAGTTTACATATGCGGGGTACATATTGCCTATTTATGAGCATAGACTAAAAAATACAGCTGGGAAAGAATTGCATGCCTCCCTTCGCTTTGGATATGATGGCCCTCGCTTGAAAAGTAGTTGGAAAGTGGCCAGTTTCAATCAGGTAGTAGGGATTTTCACAGGTGCGATTGGGCTTCCTCGATCATATAACTTACAACATGCCGGGGATTATAGGAATATTGAATACCCCCGTCAGGAGAATAGTCATTTAATGGTAACTTCCAATACTTCTTATGCCTTGACTAAGCAGCATAAGTTGGAGTTGGATCTTGGTTTTCAACGTAATCAGCGTCGTGAGCTATCTTTTCCTGCGGCTCATGGGATTGCCCAGGATCAGTTGATATCTAATTTAGCTTTGGGGTTATACCTTAATACCTATACCGCAAACTTCCGACATACTTTTGCGAAAGGAGACCATTATCAAGTCATTAATGGTCTGCAGTGGCAGTATAATGAGAATAGTAAAGATGGATTTGAGTTTTTGATTCCAGCTTATACAAGTAATAGTATTGGAGTATTTCAGCATCATTTGTATACCTTCAATGAACATTGGGTAGCTAATTTTGGGGTGCGTTATGATGTAGCTTCTCATGCTGTTTCTCAACATTTACAACCGTTGTATGATGGTAATACACTATTGCCTACGGGGGAATTTATGGAAAGAACTCCCGATTTTGATCGCAATTTCAGTAATGTCAGTGCTGCGATAGGGGTCAATTACTTACTTTCAAAGGATACGCATATCAAGTTGAACCTGGGCAATAGCTTTAGGTTCCCTACGGTCATAGAGTTGGCCTCTAATGGGGTGCACCATGGAAACTTCAGGCATGAGATTGGGGATAATACGCTTGTTCCGGAGAATGGCTATCAAGCAGATTTGAATATCCTTCATCAACGAGGAGGATGGTCGTTGGATGCTTCTGCTTTCTTTGCCTATTATGAAAATTATATTTACCTGTCTCCTTCAGGAAAGTATTCTTTTCTTCCTTCCGGAGGAACCATGTGGCAATATAAACAGAATAAGGCCGTCTATAACGGTTATGAGTTTACGGGGTCTTATCAGTTTAAGGTGCCATTAAAGATTGATTTGGTTGCCGAGATGGTTCAAAACTTGAACCTGGATGAAGGGTTGCCACTTCCGCTAACACCAGCAGCCTCTATTTTGAATGTGTACCATTATCAAGGACTCTCTAAGAGCAGTGAGAAGCTGAAGACGGAGCTATCCTTTGGAGTACGTTATTACTTTGCGCAAAATCGAGTGGCAAGAAACGAGCAAACAACACCTTCGGCACTTCTATTTAATGTGTCTTCCAATCACGAATGGGAGCTTTTTGATCGAACGCTCAAGTTTCAGTTCATTGTAGAGAATTTATTTAATACACCATATTTTAACCATATCAGTAGATACCGATTGATTAATCTTCCTGAACAAGGCAGGAATTTTATGGTCAAACTACAAATGCCTCTTCTTTCATCACGATAATTTCAAAATAGTGTATGAAGTGGGAAGAAACCTCTTCCGATAAGGCTTTTGTGTAATTTATTATTGCGACAATGTCGTAAATGCAATTGTGTAGTACTTTAAAGATGAACAGACAAAAGATGATAAGACTTGTACATATCCTAAGCCTACTGGGATTGATGACTTTTAGTGGGTGCCTGAGCGGTACATCAGAGGATGATATTGATCTGTTGCCTCCTGAGATCAGTAGCATTGCGGAGGATATCCCTATTGCTCCTGGGTATTTTCAGGAGGTGGGAGCTGAAGATAATGCCATTCCGATTCACTTTAAGGTGACAGATCCTTCTGGCATAAGCCAAATCAAATTACAGTCCCATAGTGGGTTTGATGGGCACTCTCATGGAAGATTTGCGAACGATTTCAGCTTTATACTCTTCAGACATTATCAGCTATTGACAGAGGAGAACCTGGCGGGTGCGAATACATTTACAGCTGATGGAGAGGAATTAATGATTTACCTGGATGACCGAAATCCAGAGATAGGAACAGGGAATATTCTGGCAGGGCCTTACCACTTCTCTATACAAGCAACAGACCTTAATGGAAATGAAAGCCGCTACGCTGATAATAGCACCTATCATACGACTTTGCTGATTCAGCGTCCTTATGCGCCTCAAATTGAGTATACGACGACCAATAGAAATCTAAGTCAGATGGAGTTGAGTATCCGTAAAAATGAGGCGAATGCTTTGGCAACCGACCTGCGTTTTGTTTGGATATACATCGAGAACAGGGCAGGGGTTAACCCTTGGCAAGAAGGAGAAGTAACACAAGAGTGGGTATTTGGAGAGTCCAACTGGCCACATCAGTTTAGACCGACTTCAGGAGCTCCTTTACCAAGTACACAAGAACTAAGCTTACAGGAACTATTGAGCGAGAATATTCAAATCAAAGACCAAGAGGTCTTAGTGGTATGGGCTGAGGATACGGCAGGAAATATCAGTCTGAAACGAATTGAATTTTAATCATTGAATCATCTAACAAAAATCAAACATCAAATACTAAAATGAAAAAGTTATTCTACTTACCATTCTTTATGCTAATTGGACTATTAGCTTCTTGTGATCATGACCATGTAGATGCAGAGGAAAACTTTGCAGAGATGGAAAGTGATTGGGTGCGCTTGACGTTGATTCACCACGGAGAGATTGAGTTGATGCAAGCCAATACTGGAGCAATCACATATAGCCTGGAGCAAGAACTTCCTGAAGGAGCATATCTGTACACAAGTGGTTCGGGAAGATATATTTCTATCCTTGATCGTGCAGGAAATAGTTTGAAGTTTTTTGATTCAGGGGTAGAAAAGCATGATGACCACGGACATGAGTATGCCCCTCGTTTGCTGGATGTAAATGTAGAAGCTCCTTTGCCAACACACTATGCTGGATATGGAAGCCATAGTGTAGTTTTTAATGATGGTGATGGTAGCTTTACTCATATCAATGAAATGCAATTGGAAATCCCTTCTTATTCTCCTGCAGTAGTGATGCCGGAAGGTACAGAAGCACACCACGGAGCTGGCTTCCGATTGAATAATGGTGTTTTTGCGATCACTTATAAGACCAATAGCGAAGATGTATTGCCACAAGTGGTACACTTCCTGAATGCAGACGGAACGGTACTTAAAGACGGTAGTGAAGTGGAAGTAGGTAGAATCCACGGAGATGCCGTGAATGGAGAGTTTGGTGTGTTTGGTTCAACGGATGGAGTAATCCTGGTGGATAACCAAAATAACATTAGCCTTATCCCTAACACAGAGCAGTTGAATAGCGAGTCAGGGAACTGGATCGGTACATTGAAAGGTCACGATAATGCTGATGTATTCTTTGGTAGAGCAAGAAACCAGGGTGTATTTATGATTGACCCTATTGCTAAAACATTGACGCCTATTTACGAAGGTGCTGATGTCGTAGGAGATATGTTTAGCTTCAATGGGGAGTACTACATCGTACATACGTCAGATAATATGCTAAGAGTATTCGATGCACATGATGGAGAAGAGGTTGCTTCCAGAAAAGTAGAGATGGCGAATATCCCTGCAGCATCTAACGAAAGATCAGCAAATTCAGAGATCGCACAATTACGTTTATCTGAGGAAGAGGATCCAATTCTAGTGGCTTCAGATGAGTTCTTGTACATTTTGGCTCCAAACCGTACACAGATCAAGGTATTGGAAATCCATGAGCTGGAGCACGTACACACAATCACATTGGATCACCCGATCGAAAAAATCATGAAGAACGGGTTCTCATTAGAAGGAGAGCACGATCATGATCACGACCACGATCATTAATCGAAGGGATGTACCTGATACTTTAGAAGTAATTCTGTAGGGGTGCGATTATTAAGTTGGAATAAATACCTGACAGTTGAGGCAGCTTACGCCGCTGGTTGAGTAGAGCTTCGCTCGTTGAGTAGCCCTTCGGGCTGTTGAGAAAACGCAGCAC